>CAYRJN010000101.1:0-14292 GCA_964424545.1 uncultured Calditrichaceae bacterium | reverse complement strand
CTAATTAAGGTTTTAAGCGGTGGGAAGGTGAGGTATATTTTTTTATTGAACGGTTATGTTATAATTACTTAAGAATGTCCACCCTTTTATCCAAAGGTCGCCGTTAGGATCAAAGGCGCCTTTGTAGTTAGTATTGGCAAAATCAGAATCGGATATATGGTATAAATTATTTATTACATCTGCGGCTGCAGGCCTCGGATCGACATTACTCAATCTGTCGGGTGATATATTTGCAAATTGAGGGTCAACAATTTGATTCCTTCGGTTTTGATCGCTAAAAATAATTTGTTCGTAATCATGCTTGCATAAGGCGCTTGCATCGTTTCCTTTCCCGAAGGAGTACCAAAGATTATTTCTGAAATCAATATCGCCGGAATCCAAACGTTTACGGCTGTCTTCGTCGCCGGCTGCTTCGGTTTCTTCAATATCAAGCGCTCCTTTAGGGAAGTCGTAAAAAATACTATTATAATATTTACTTCCGGCATTATCGCGTATTTTAAAGGTTAGATTATCTATATTGGAACTATTCGCTCCCGAACCGATATACGTCACATTAGCGATAGTTGGAATAGCAAACGGTTTTCCGTCTTCCGGCTCTGTTCCGCCGTCATGTTCTCCAGCTCTATCGCCGGCGTCGTTCGCTTGCAGTGAAAACCAAAACTGGCCTTTACCTCTGAAGCCCTCGTCATAATCAAAAGAGTCGTCTCCGTTAAAAGCCGAAACAAGATGTTTACACATAACGGTTCCGCCAAACCATTCATATCCGTCGTCTTTATTATAAACGACTTCTATATAATCAATTTCAGTTCCGTTTCCAACGGCGCCAAGAGTAAGTCCGTTAATTTCATTGCCTTGACCGATTTCCGTTCCGCCGTGACGAATGGACACATATTTTAAGACGCCGGAATTATCATTATCGTCATCGCCGCCGTAAGCGCCGCGTTTTTCATCTTCCGGAATACCTTCTATGTGGCCTCTTTTAAGCGCGGTGTTTATGCGCGCTTTGCCAAGCAGGATCAAACCGCCCCAGAGACCGCGCCGACCGTGAAGCGGCTCACTCAAGTCATCAGCCTCGGCCGTGAAAATTATCGGTTTTTCCGCACTTCCTTCCGCCTTAATTTTGCCGCCTTGGGCAATAATTAGGGCGCTGGCGTTTGCACCTGTACCGGAGCGTCCCTTAATAACAGTTCCCGCTTCAATGGTAAGCGTTTGTCCGTCGTTAACGAATACAAAGCCGTCTAAAATCCATGTTTTATCACTTGTCCACGTTATTGTTCCGGTTCCTTTTCCGTAATCTTTTATTAATACGCGATTTTCGTCTAATGTTGTATATTCGGTATCTTTCATCTCTTCGTTCGGATCTGTGCCGTTTTTATTACAGCTCCACATTAAAGAAAATATTAATAATATTAATACGATAAAAATTTTATCCGATTTCATTTCAAACTCTCCTTTTTTAATAAATGTTCAATTAATCAATTGAATAACTTAAACCGATAGAAATATTTCTTCCTAATAAAAATCTTTGATAGGCATACTCCTTTCCTTTAAAATAATACACTTTTTCGTATTTAGAGTTAAAAATATTGCAGGCGTTAATTTTGAATTTTAATTTATCGATGATTTTTTGATTAAAGGAAATGTTTAAAGTGTGTCTCGACTTTTCATAAATATTAGGCGTTGGTCCCAAGGTTACTTCCGATAATCGTTTCCCGAAAACATTATAATATATATCGAGCGAAGAGCCGCTTTCGGGACGCGTATACAGTAGATTAATATTAACTAAATAGGGCGATTGTCCCTGTAATGATCTTGTATCCGGCGCATCGGGTATGCTTGTTCTTATACTTTGTAACTCTCGCTCGGGGATATCAACTTTAGAATAAACGGCGGTAAAATTTACGCCTAATTGAATATGGCGCAAAAAGGGAGATAGTTGATTTAAATTTTTACGTAATTCCAATTCCGTTCCGATGATAATTGCATTGGATACATTTTCGTAACGAATTTCATTGTTATCATTGCGAATTACGCGTTCGATGGGATGGGTAAATTCTTTGTAAAAAGCGCTAACGGCGTATATTTCACCCGGGCGATCGAAAAATTCCCAACGAAAATCGAAATTATCAATGAGAGTGCGTTGTAGATCGGGATTCCCTGCAATTATAAATCCTGCGGCAAAATCTTCGGAGCTAAAAGGCGCCATTTCTCTCATGGTTGGACGGGCAAGAGTTCTACCGTAAGCTAATCTAAAGTTCATCATAGTTGTCGTCTTGTATAAAAGATTGAGCGACGGAAGAAGATCTTTTTCAAATATTTTACCTTCATCGTATCCGTTTGCCAAAGTCAAAACATTCATATTTGTGAGTTCATAACGAAGGCCTGCGATAAGTCTCATATTATTCATAAAGGGTATATCAAACATGCCATATCCTGCGATAATACGTTCATGACCGTCATAATTTGAGCGATCTTCGGAAGCGTCAACAATATAGTTTCCGAAAACAATTTTACCATGATCATCGTATTTAATACTACCGTCCTCATTATAAAGAATACCCGTATTATTTTGTGAAAAATAGTTATTGGCAATACCGTCATAACTTAATTGGTCATTGTTTTCGTACTTATAGGTGCGTTCACGGAATACTCTGTTTTTATCGCTAAAAGCGCCGCCGAATTTTACGGTTGCTTCATTCCTTTTATAATGAAAGATGGGCGTTTTAATGTTTAAATTAAGAATATAATTACCTTCGTATAGATTTCTAAAATATCGAGTAGGTACGGGATAAACTGCGGGCTTTATCATATATCGTCTTGTACCGTTCGCCAAAGTATAATAATGGTCGCTAAAAAATCGCGTATCGGGTTCATCCTGATTGGTTTGAGCATACGAAGCGTTCCAATCAATTTTAACGTTGTTTAAAGCATGTAAAAGATGCTCGCCTCGAATTTGAGAAGTGAATAAATCGCGTTCGGTATATTTTAAAACTCTTGTTTCGAAGGTAGCGTCATCAATAGTGCCTTCATTATAAAAACCGGAAATATAACGATTGTTAGATATCCCGCTTTTGGAATAAATAAAATTAGTGTGTATTTGGCTATTATTATTCAGTTCATAAGATAAATTTAGCAAACCGCCCCAATCGACACTGTTTATGCCTTTCGTTTCCGATAAGTCAAATTCATTAATGAGTTGATTATAATCATTAATATTGCCTGGTAATTTATATTTTCCGATACGTCCACCGTCGTAAAATTGATATTTATTCAGATAACTTAAGCTTAGTTGATAACCGAAGCGTTCGCCGAATAAGGATGGATTATTTCCCACAGACAAGGAAAATTGCTTATTCATCGGAATATTAGAGGTTATGGGAGCCATCTCATGATTAAATTGATTTGAATAATCGCTTAATTTTTTTGCCGCATTCAGATTATTGTTTACTATGGCCTCATCTTTAACCTGATTGTATTTTTCACGCGAAACGCCGGCAATCTGCTTAGGTAGTGCTCTTGTTCCGTCGTCCATACCTAACCAGTCTAAGCTGCCGCCTTCTTGTGTGATAAAATGGGGGTTAAAAGATGCATTGGAGTTGTATTCCATTGAAACGGCCAAATTAAAATTAAATTTATCGGGAAAGCTTTTTGTAGCGATATTAACAATTCCGCCCGAAAAATTTCCGGGTTTATCGGGGGTAAAGGTTTTCTGCGTTTCAATGTTATCCAAAAGGTTTGATGGCAATAAATCCATTTGAAAAGCTTTTTTATCGGGATCGGCACTCGGCAATTCGGCCCCGTTTAATTGTGTAGCAGAATAGCGCTCGCCTAATCCGCGAACGTAAACATATTTTCCGTCGACAACGGAAGCTCCGGTTACCATTTTCATTGCCGATGCGGCGTTGTTAAAACCTGACCGTGTAATTGCTTCGGAGCTGACAGCGTCTCCGATGAAATCGGTGTTCTGTCTTTTGGATAAAAGCGCGGCTTCTGTATTTTGTACCGCTCTTGCTTCTACTACAATTTCTTTGGAAGTTAAAATTTCCGGTTCTACCGCATAATTAAATTTAATGCTTTGGCCTGATTTCACTAATAAATTAGGTATTCTTGTTTCCTCGTATTGAATCATTGAAATGACCAGTTCATACGTCCCAGGCGCAATAGAAGAGATCTCATAATATCCTTTCAAGTCGGTTGATGCGCCGAGTAGGGTACCCTTCAAATACACATTAGCACCGACTAACGGTTCTCCTGATACGGCATCCGTAATTTTACCTGTGATTTTGCCTTTTTCCGATGCAAATAAAGGAATAACGGCAAATAGTAAAAACAATAAAAAAATTAACGTTTTAAATGGTTGTTTAAATATAATTAGCGTTTTCATATCTTTTACCTTTTTAATTAATCTAAATTGAACCGATATATTATTACCAAGCGTTCTAAAAGTATAAAGGTAATATGACAATTTCGTTAACGTTTTATTATCATTTTGTAACAATACGGTTAAGGAGCTTTTATTGTAGTTGATTTATATGACTATTTTAGATAGCTTTGTTTCGTTAATAAAAGATAGGAAATGTTAATGTTTATAAAGAGTGTTTATTTTCTGACAGGACGTGAAGAAGCTAGTCATTTTTTGAAATTTACTACTCAATACTATTTTCTCTATTAGTTGCGTCTCTTGTTTTATATTTCAATATCTTTGGTATTATATTTTCCGGATTAAATATTAAATGATTGTATAGGGAGGATATATGTTAAATCATATCTGGCTTTGGATGATAATTTTAAGCATTCTCATTGCCGGCGGCAGTGATATTTATGACGTAGTCCATAAAAAGGATGACATTCAAAAGATTGAGGAGAAAGGGAATCTTAATAAAGATACGAAATTGGGGCAAATCACTACCGCCGCTATTGATTCGGCCGCTCTTGCCGTAAAAATTGCCTTTGGTTTAATCGGCATAATGGCTTTATGGCTGGGTTTGATGCGCGTGGCTGAAAAAGCGGGTATAATAAATATAATTGCCAAAGGAGTGCGTCCCGTTACCAAACGGTTATTCCCCGATATACCACACGATCATCCGGCGGTGGGCGCTATGATAATGAATATTGCCGCCAATATGCTGGGTTTAAGTAACGCAGCAACGCCTCTCGGTTTGAAAGCAATGGAAGAATTACAAAAGATTAACCCCAAAAAGAAAGAAGCCAGCAATGATATGATCACTTTTTTGGTAATTAATACCAGCGCCATAACCATTGTTCCGGCTACGGCTATTGCCATAAGAGCTTCACTCGGTTCAAGTAATCCGCAAATGATTGTCATACCTTCCATTTTGGCGGCCATAACGGCAACCATTGTCGGTTTAAGCGTAGTAAAAACGATTCAATATATTCAACGTAAACGAGAGAAAGGCGCGCAATAATGGAAATATTGAAAACGGTGATTGATATTCTTTCGGTTTTGGCTATACCGCTAATTATATTGCTCTTTCTTGGTTATGGCTATCTTAAAAAGGTGCCGGTTTACGAAACTTTTGTGGAAGGCGCTAAAGAGGGCTTTGACATTGGTGTCAAAATTATTCCTTATCTTGTGGCTATGCTGGTGGCCATCGGTATGTTCCGCGCCAGCGGGACGCTTGATGTTTTCACTTCCCTATTAACTCCAATTACTAATTTTATCGGTATGCCTTCAGAAGTAATTCCCATGGCTTTAATGCGTCCGTTATCCGGAAGCGGTTCTATCGGTGTAATGACCGATTTAATGAAAACCTACGGACCGGATTCGTTGATCGGATTTATATCGTCAACCATGTTCGGCAGCACCGAAACGACTTTTTATGTAATAGCCGTATATTTCGGCGCTGTTGGCATCCGCAAAACCCGCTATGCTTTGCCAGCCGGGTTGATTGCCGATGCGGCCGGATTAATTGCGGCTGTATATATTTGCCGATTGTTATTTTAACGGAGAATTGATAAAATATTTTGAAAATAATTAGAATTTTTTTATATTATCATTTCGAACGAAAAAGGCATACGCTCAAGCCTTTCCGGTTGGGCAATGTTAAAATATATTTAGTGGGAGGATTAGGCTAATTGGTAAGTCAGCGGTCTTGAAAACCGCCGCCCTTCGGGCTTGGGGGTTCGAGTCCCTCATCCTCCGCAAAACGTAGAAAGAATATTACCGGAAAAATAAAAATAGACGATAGAGTAACGCTGTTACGGTATCGTGAGTTACTCTTTTTTTATTGAAATTTTACAGTTGATTATTTTCGGAGAGGTGGCCGAGCTGGCTGAAGGCGCTCGCCTGCTAAGTGAGTATAGGGGCATAACCTCTATCCAGGGTTCGAATCCCTGCCTCTCCGCTGTAAAGAAGCCTTGCAGTAATTTATCTGTAAGGCTTTTTTATTATCCGATTTTGAATCCGTTTTACATGTAAACCAATATGAAAACAAATAAGTTAAGTATTGCTCGTTTTCCCTTTTTTTACGGATATGTTATTTTATTCAGTGGAACTATCGGCATTTTAATGAGCGTTCCGGGACAAACGGTCGGTATTTCCGTTTTTACCGATTTTTTAATTGAAGATTTAAAGATTTCGCGCGAAAAGTTGAGTCTTGCTTATTTAATCGGCACCCTTGGCAGTTCCTTTCTGTTAACATACGCGGGTCGTTTTTTTGATAAATTCGGCGCACGGGTAACAGCTACGCTGTCGGGATTTTTTCTCGGCCTTGCATTAATTTTTATTGCCGAGGTGGACGAAATAACGGAATTGATTCGTTGCGTTTTAAATATATCGGATTGCTCGATAATTGTTTTTATTTTGATGGCCTTTGCCTTTTTTTTTGTGCGTTTTTTCGGACAGGGCGTATTGACTATGTCATCTCGAAACATGGTCATGAAGTGGTTTGAAAAGCGCCGCGGTATGGCTAGTGCGGTAATGGGTATTGCCGTTTCCTTCGGATTCTCTTATGCACCTCGTTTATTTGATCTGTTGATTATGAATTCCGGCTGGCAAAATGCCTGGCTACAGATTGCCATAGCGAGCAGCGTATTTTTTACCCTTTTCGCCGTTGTTTCCTATCGTGATAATCCACAAGATTACGGATTGATTCCCGACGGTAAAGCAATTGATATTCACATTAAAAACAAACCGAAATATCATCCTAACAAACAATATACATTAAAAGAAGCAAGGGGGACCTATAGTTTTTGGATATTTAACTTAACCTTGTCTCTGCAAGCTCTCTATGTTACCGCATTGACCTTTAATATTGTAAATATATTTTCAGACGCAGGGTTGAGTAGAGAAGACGCCATACTGATTTTTCTTCCTTCATCGGTTGTTGCGGTTTTATTTCAATTAGTCGGCGGCTATTTGGCCGATTATATTAAGTTGAAATACTTGTTGGCGATTCAAATAATCGGTATGATTTTTTCTATGGCGGGCTTATCGATTCTCGGAGAAGGTTTTCCGGTCTATCTGATTATTATCGGAAACGGAATCTCCGGAGGCTTGTTCGGCGTGGTTTCAGCGGTTATGTGGCCGCGTTTTTATGGCACAAAACATCTTGGGGCGATAAGCGGATACAATATGAGCTGGATGGTTGCCGGTAGCGCTTTGGGACCTTATCTTTTCAGTTTATTGCATGATTATGGTAAAAACTACGCTTTAGCCGCTTATCTCAATCTTGTCGTAGCGGCTTTTTTATTGATTCTTTCTTTTCGCGCCGATAATATAAATGAATCTAAAAGCGCTATACATTAAAAGCTTTTTTTGCATATGATTAAACTTTAAACTGTATTTTTAATTGCGCAATAATATAAATTTTCTCATATTACGATAAATAATATAGAATATATTGTACGGTGAGTAGTTATATACTTATAATATGTAAGGCTGTTTTGAAAAGAAATAGAAGAAACTGAATTATCTGTAGCAAAAACCTAAAAAAATCTGTAAATATTTAAATTTGTATGGAGTGAAAATTGCCTACGACTTTAAAAGATATTGCCGCTTATTGTGATTTGCATCCGTCCACTATATCGAGAGTTCTGCGCGGTAAAGAAAATCTGCGTATTTCGGAAAAAACGCGCAAAAAGGTGATGGAAGCGGCCAAAAAACTACATTATCAACCAAACCAAATTGCCAGAACCCTTCGCTTGAAAAAGAGCAATACAATAGGCTTAATTGTTCCCGATATTTCCAATCCTTTTTTTTCAAGAATTGCTCATAAAATCGATAATTTGGCTTACGACGCCGGTTATATGTTGATTGTTTCAAGCACCGACGAAAATCAAGATAAGGAGTATCATTTTGTTGAGGAAATGATTAGCCGAGGCGTTGACGGGCTGATGATTATTCCCGCGCAGGATGACGACAAGCATATTCGGGAATTGCAAAAAGAGAAGTTTCCTTTAGTGCTTATCGATCGTGATTTTGAAACCTTTAAAGCGAATTTAATTATCAGCGACAATAAAGAGGCCAGTTATAATGCGGTTAAACGTTTGGCCGAATTGGGACATAAGCGCATTGCCGTATTAAGCGGGCGTCGCCATTTATATAGTATTAAAAAGCGTATAGACGGATATTTGGAAGCGGTTAAAGATTTTAATCTGGATAATGAAAAGGAGCTGATAAGCGGAAACGGGCATCGCATTATAGACGGATATAATGATACGATGAAACTTTTAAATCTAAAAAAACCTCCCACAGCGTTGATTATTTCAGGGAATTTGATAACGGTGGGTGCTCTTAAGGCGATAAAAGAGAGTAACTGCGAAATACCGGAAGATATTTCGGTTATCGGCTTCACCGATTCTTTATATTCGGAATATTTGAGCACGCCGCTCAGCACTATTTCTCATCCTCTTCAGGATATCGGTGAAAAGTCGATTAACCTTCTTTTTAAACATATCAATGCTAAGGGAAAGTTGCCCTACGAAAAAATAATTGTTAAAACACAATTAAATTTTCGTGATTCGATCGGGCCTGCCAAATAAATTATAGCATTAAATAATAATTTCCTGCAAAGCGCGTTTCGGTACGTGGTGTACGCCCTCGGCATCCCGCCAGTATTTAACATCATCATTTTCAAGCGCTTCGATCTTAACAATTTCTTTCGGTTTGCCAAGTACAACGGTTAGTAAAATATCGAGATGTATAGGAATATTTAAAGATTTTCTCAATTTATCTCGTTCCACAGAGGCTATGATACAGCCGCCCAATCCTTTTTCTACGGCTCCAAGCAACATCGTTTGCGCGGCTATCCCATGATCGCAGTCAATGTTTTTATTGATTGTTTTATCACCGAGAATAATGATATAGGCCGAAGGGCGTTCGTTTTTACGTGGTCCAGGCCAATCTTGTAAATATCCTGCCCATCCGAGATAAGAAAATATTTTTTCATTAATCACGTTGTCACAGGATATATAATATTTAAGAGGCTGCAAATTACTGGCCGAAGGCGATAAGCGGGCGAGTTCGACTAATTCCATTAATGTTCCTCTGTCTACTTTATAATCATTATAAAAACGTCTGTAACTGCGGTTCTTTAAAATCAAATCTTTAAACATTATTTTCTCCTTTCAATTCCGATGGATAAATAATATAATAAGCAGATTAAAACAAAACAATCAAACGTCAAGCTGAAAAAAATAGTTTGATTTTTATAAAGAGTTCAATTATTTTCTATAGATAGTATTTTTTCTAAAACGGCATCGCGGCCGGCAAAGTAGTCTCTTGCCGATTGTTTTACTATTATGTTAAGAGGAAAATAGGGATTATCGCCCAGCTTGGGAATCAAAATATGGGATTTAACCGCATAATCCACTTCTATGAGAGAATTAGGAAGCCTGAAATGTTTCACATCTTCCTGGCCGTTCGGTTTTCCCCGCGATCGTTCGCCGACAAACAGAGCCTCGGTTTTTCGCTTTAGTTCAATCGCCGTAATCAGCGCCGCGGAATACGTTCGTCGTCCGATTATAACAAAAAGTTTTCCTTTTTTATTAATGGACGGCCTATTTACAATGCCTTCAATAATTGGTTTGCTGCGGTGGTAATTACCTCCCGAATTATCTCTTAAATCAATCACAAAACGCTCTATAGGATGAGTATCCACAAAGCTAAACATTTCATCGCTAAACCATTTAATGGATTTTTGGCCATTCTGGTTATTACAAACGTCATATTTAAAATAAAGCGTTTTTGAATCCTTAAGATAAATATACCAATAATGCTTCTCGGGATGTTGTAGATATAAAGGACTTGATTTTGCAAAATATTCCCAGGCATTAACCCACTCAAGGTTTTGAAGCTGCGAATAGGGAACGGGTCTAAGATCCAGAGTGAATTTTTCTCCGTTGAGGCTTTGAAGCAAAAAAACAGCTCGCTCTTTTTGCGGAATAATTTTTAGGCTATGTAGAATTGCGGGACATACAAGATAGCGCGGCGCAGAATCGATAAATTCCATTTCATTATCATGAGATAAAAGAGGTACGACGGTTTTGAATGCATCGGAAACCGATATATTGCCAATTCTTAAAACCCGGGCGCCGAGCAATTTAGTGTAACTTTGTGAAGCGGCGACAACATATAGGCTGTCGCCGAAATAATAGAGCTTAAGAGGAATTCTCCCGTATCCCGGAATTCGACGGGTAAGCGACACTTCCGTATGACCGCCGCCAATCATAGCGGCGATACAGGCAAATTCAACAGCTATTTCAGTATCAGATAAAGTGGGTATCTTATCATCAAGGGCAGATACAGACTGTTGGAATTGTTCACGGCTAATTTGTTTGAACAAATTATAATGACGTTTGGGTAGTTCCGTACTAAAGTAATGAAGATCGTTATGCCACAATTCCGGCGTCATTGGCCGCGGTTTTAATGATGCGCAATCGCTGATAAAGTATAACGTGAATAATAAAGAGGCTGTAAAGATAATGTAACGAAAAATGATTTTTTGAAGCATATTTTTTAACACTTTTATACTCACTTTCTTTTTATTTCTAATCACAATGCGAAAGAACCAATATTTTTTATAATTTTAACGGCATCTTTTACAATACAGAAAAATCTGCGCCCGCTATAAGCCTATTTACTTTTTTATAAAATCATCCAAATTTATTACGGTATTTGTTTTTGCCGATTTATAAATTGCTTTAACAATGGCCAGTGATTTTAAGCTTTCTTCACCGGAAACCGGCGGCGCGCTTTTGGAGGTTATTCCCTCCGCAATGGCTTCAAATTGTTTTTTATGCGGTTCTAATGAGAAGCCTGCCAATGGAGACGCAGCTCCGGATCCTTTGCCCGGTTTCTCATCACTATCCGTTTTATCACCGGTTTTACCGGCAATAGAAATTTCAACATCGTCGCCGTTAATCGATACGGTACCTTTCTCCCCGTGTATTTCTATTCGCCGTGGTTGCGCAGGTTGCACGGAGGTTGACGCTTCGATTACTCCGATTGCGCCGCTCTTAAAGCGAAGCGTTGCTACAACATTGTCTTCGCCTTCTAATTTATGGGTAAATTTTCCGCTTTGAGCGAAAACAGTTTCCACATCTCCCACCAGCCATTGCAGCAAATCAACGGTGTGAATGCCTTGATTAATCAAAACGCCGCCGCCGTCAAGAGCGATAGTTCCGCGCCATGCGCCGCTGTCATAATATTCCTGTGAGCGAAACCATTTAATATAAGCATCGCCCATAAATAGTTTGCCAAGTATGTTTCTATCCAGCTTCTTTTTCAAATTGCCTATGCTGTCTACAAAACGATTTTGGTATATTACCGCCAATCCGACGTCATGTTCTTTGCAAACGGCAATAAGTTTTTTGGCGCGCTCCAAAGTAATCTCTATGGGTTTTTCCACAATAACATGTTTTTTGGCTTCTGCCGCTTTAAGGCCGTAATCAAGATGAGTGCCGTTCGGCGTGCAGATGGAGACACAATCAAGTTCCTCATCCGAAATAAATTTATCCCAATCAGAGTAGGATGATATTTTATATTTTTCACCGAATTTACTTGCGTTGGTTTTGTTACGGCTGTAAACGGACATAAGCTCTGCGTTTGAGGCTTCAATAAGCGCCTGTGCGTGAATGTCGGCAATGTTTCCGACGCCCACTATTCCAATTTTTAATTTACCGCTCATTTTTTTACCCTTTTAATGGTTTTACATTTCCAAAACTATAATTGCCGAATTGGGAGGGATAACTCCTCTTCCGCTAAAACTTGTCCTATCCGGTTTTTCCGGTGAAGCATAATAAAGTTTGTCGGTACTATTTTCAAGCTCAACTTTTACCTCAATAGATTTATCATAATTGAAGTTAGCAATTACGACATCCCTTTTACCCGTTGATCTGTCGCTGAAAACGGAAAAGGTGTCGTAAGCTTTCCTGTAAAGGTTAATCCGTCATCCTTTAATTGCGCCGTTCCTTTGAATACAATATCCAATTTACCGCCCTTTTCGCTGATAATCTGATCCCAGATGAAAGTAACTTTTTTATTCTTTTCATCGAAAACGTATTCAACCTTTTTTTGATTGGAACCGCTTGCAGGGTTAAAGCGCTGTCCGGAAAGAGGAATATTCATATAAAAAGAGCCCGATAGAGACGGCCGCCGTTCAATTCGCCAATTGCCGGATTTACTTTTTAGCTGCTCAAGAGCGCCGTTCTGTTTATTAAATATAACTTGAAGGTTGTTGTTTTCCATAATTATTTCATCGCATCGAATTTTTTGATTAAATAAAATTGTAATCAACAATATTATGGTTATCAATAGTGAGGGGATTTTCATTTTTACGTCTCGTAATTTTTAGTATAGGGATTTCAAAAAACAACAAATTTTAGATATTTTTAATATTAATTTGTAATCTTATCATTTCCGCGACTCGTTGCGAGGTCTCACAAGCGCAGTCGACAACTCTTTAATCGGCGATAAATACGTTTATACCGCTCTTTCTATATTTTTTCGCAACTTCATTTTTAATGCCACCATCGGTTACCAGGTAGTTTACAGCGGAAAGCGGCGCCAGTTTAAACAAGGAATTCGATTCGATTTTTGATGAATCGCAAAGCAGATATACTTCGTCCGCCGCATCGATCATCGCTTTAATGCGTGTGGCTTCATTAACGTCGCGTACTGTCAATCCGCGCTGCAGGGAGATGCCGTCCGTGCCGATAAAGGCTTTTTTGACGTGATATTGCGCGATGTGTTCCGATGCAATCGGGCCGTAAGTGGCCATTCTGTCCTGAAATACCTCGCCGCCGATTAAAAAGACTTTTATTTCGGGCGATTTTAATAATTCGGATGCAACCGGCAAAGAATTAGTTATAACCTGAAGATTTGTTTTTTCTTTAATAAAGCGGCATAAATGGTAAACCGTTGTGCCGCTGTCCAATAATACGGCGTCATGATTTTCAATGAAGTTTGCAGCTAATTTGCTGATTTTTATTTTCTGTTCTATATTGCTTGAGAGTGATTCGGAAATTTGGTGTAAATTTTGTGCGGTTTCTTTTTTAATGGCGCCGCCGTGCGTTCTTAACAAAAGTTCTCTCTCGGCGAGTTCATCCAAATCTCTGCGCGCCGTAATTGGCGAGACACGGCAATGTTGTTGTATTTCCGTCACATCGATAAAGCTTTTCTGAAATAATGTTTCTAAAATATAATTTTGACGTTCCGCTTTACGCATGAGCGCTCCTAAAAGAATCATAATAGTTCATAAACATACAAAAACTAACATATTTTAATGTTTAAAGCAAATGATTAATTAGATGTTGATTTTTTTGTATTTTTTGTATTTGACAAAAGTAAAAATTTTTGTAAATTGAACATCATCTTAAGTTTTTTAATTAAATAACGATCAAAAACGTTCATTTTATTGTCGGCAAATATTTAATCTAAGGAAACGGCTATGAAAAAAGTATTTTTTGTTTTTTTTATTATGTTTTCAATTTCACTTTATGCGCAACAAGATTTTTTACATAATGAGATTTTCCCTTTGCAGGAGGAACATGCCCATGGGTCAACCGTTGTGGAATTGCCCAACGGCGATCTTCTGGCAGCCTGGTTTCAGGGGCACGGGGAGCGCTGGGCGGACGATGTGCGAATCATGGGCGCCAGACTTTTAAACGGAAAGGATAAATGGAGCAAGCCTTTTTTTATGGCCGATGTTCCCGGTTTTCCCGATATCAATCCCGTTTTATTTATTGATCAAAAAGAAACGTTATGGTTAGTTTGGTATACGGTTATCGCCAACCAATGGTCGACCTCGCTGCCCAAATATCGTATCAGCA
>CAYRJN010000100.1:0-14399 GCA_964424545.1 uncultured Calditrichaceae bacterium | reverse complement strand
ATATACGCGCGGAAGAGAGCGCAGCCGCGATCCTAAAAACGTTCGCAAGGAAGCGGAAAAATTAGCGATTCAAGGTTTTAAACAAATAACGCTGCTCGGTCAAAATGTTAATTCCTATCGCTATAAATCTTTTGATTTTGCCGATTTAATGGAAATCGTCGCCGAAGTGAAAGGCATTGAACGCATTCGATTTACTTCGCCGCATCCCAAAGATTTTCCCGATCGTCTATTGGAGGTAATTGCAAATAATCCGAAGGTTTGCAAACATATCCATCTGCCCTTGCAAGCCGGCAATGATCGCATTTTAAATCTTATGAACCGCACTTACGGCAAAAAAGACTTTTTGAAATTAAGCGATAAAATACGCCGCCTAATTCCCGATATTGTATTAACCACCGATATTATTGTCGGCTTTCCGAGTGAAACGGAAGAAGAGTTTCTCGATACGCTTGATGTAGTGCAGAAAGTGGAATTTGATTCGGCTTTTATGTTTAAATATTCCGAAAGGAAAAACACCATTGCTTCAAAAAAATATCCGGACGATGTAGGGGATGCGCATAAAACCGACCGCATTACCCGTTTAGTTGAGTTGCAACGGCAAATATCCAACAAAAAGAATCAAGCGCATATAGGACAAACTTTTGACGTATTAATTGAGGGCAACGCCAAAAAGAATGACCAATTAATGGGGCGAAACGACGGTAATAAAATAGTTGTTTTCGATAATAGCGTCGCTTACAATATTGGAGATATGATTAAAGTGAAAGTTGAAAAGGCTTCGACTAATACTTTAATTGGAAATGTAGTAAATAATGGAAAATAATCAATCAACACGTAATCATTAGGTTTGTTTTGTTTGTTTATGATGATGATATTTATATACCCGCTGTAGATTTATGGCTCGATTCAAGACGCGTAAAACCGTTTGGTTTTATTTCCCATGCCCACGGCGATCATATTGCCCGTCATAAAAAGATTATATGTTCCAAACCCACCGGCGATTTTATCCGCCGAAGATTGAAGAATCCCGCTTTTACATCTTATGAGTATAATAAGCCGTTTTCAATAAATAATCGGCGCATAACATTGTATCCGGCCGGACATATTCTCGGTTCTTCTCAAATAAAAATTGAGACTGATGAAAAATCACTGCTATACACCGGTGATTTTCGTCTGAAACAGTCATTAACCGCCGAACCATTTCAACTCGTTAAAGCTGATATTTTGATTATGGAAACTACTTTTGGGAAAGCGCATTATAAAATTCCTCCGCGGGAAGATGCGCAGGAAGCGTTAATTGAAAAATGTCGCAACAAGCTAAGAGAAGGGCGGATTCCCGTCGTTTTTGCTTATTCGCTTGGTAAAGGGCAGGAGGCTTTAAAAATTTTAAGCGATGCCGGGCTGCCTGTTGCCGTTGATTATATGATTATGCAATATGCACCGATATATCAAAAATACGGAGTGCAATTTTCCGCTTTTGAAAAGTTTAAAAAAAGCGCTTATCGTGAAAAAGTTTTGCTTTTGCCGCCGAACGCGCGTAATCGCCGTTTTTTGCAAAGTATAGGAAATATTTATTCCATATTTCTTTCCGGTTGGGGGATGGACAGCAAGGCGTCGTTTCGTTTTAAAGTGGATGAAGTTATTCCATTAAGCGATCACGCCGATTTTGACGAATTGCTGCAGCTTGTAGAGATGGTTGATGCAGGGGAGGTATATTGCACCCACGGTTTTGACGACTTTGTGAATACGCTGAAAGAAAAAGGCATTAAAGCTTATAGGTTAGGGGTTTAATTTTGAGTTTTGCCTTAATCCGCAGGTTCAATTTTTGCTCGGAACCTCTTACAATTGGCAACTTAAAGCAAATTTGAGATAGAAGCCATTTAAGAAAATTCATTTGAATAACAGGTGTTTACGCCACAAATTGTCATTTTTTCTATTCATCGATATGTTCTACAAACTGAACAACGCGTGGCGGGGCAATCCTTAGTTGCATTGAAAGGGTTTGCAACGCTCCGAAGATCAAAGTTGAATAGCCAAACAAAGGCGGTGCAAGTGCCGCTAATCTATCTGCGTTAAAATTAAATCTTTTTTGGTATATTGTTTCAGTATTTGATCCTTTGTAACTACTCCGAGATACCGCATGGATTTGGTGTCGCGGACAACCGGCAGCGAATCGTTATCGTCGATTTCCATTTTTCGCAATGCCTGATCAAAGGAATCGTCCGGCTGCAACACAAATACATTTTCGCTCATAATATCCATAGCCAGCAGCAAAGGTGCCAGATCGCGCTCCTGAAGCAAGGGGCGGATATCGCGCATAGTAATGATGCCGATTAATTTTTCATTATGATCCACAACGGGAAAAGTTGTGCTTTTCGAATTGATAAAGATATTGAGCACTTCGGTAAAACTTGCGTTTGCTTTAATATACGGGGCGTCGGTATTGATCATGGATTTAATCTTCATATTTTGTAAAATATCGATATTAACGCCGTGTTCAATGCGGCTGGTAAACAGCGATAATTTCATGGTATAAATGGACTCTTTTTCAATCCAGCGAGCAATAAGGGTAGAGGATACCGTACCGAGCATTAAAGGTAAAATAATATTATAATCTCTTGTTACTTCAAATATAATCAGCAAAGCCGAAAGAGGAGCATGGATGGTGCCGGCAACGATAACGCCCATTCCGACAAGTGCGTAGGCTCCCACGGGGGCAATGAGTCCAGGAAAAAAAGCTCTCAATACTTCGCCGAAAAGAGCGCCGAACATGGCGCCGATAAACAAAGAAGGTGTAAAAAGCCCGCCCGTTCCGCCCGAGCCCAGAGTGAAAGAAGTCGCCAAGATTTTAGCTAAAATAAGAACCAATAAAATAAGCATACTCGGCTCGGAAATCAGCGCGTTATGAGTGGCAAAATCATTAAAACCGTATACTTCCGGAAACCAGAAAGCGATCACGCCGGTAAGGAGTCCTCCGAGAGCCGGTTTAAAATAGTTGGGCAGTTTTATTTTTTCTTCAAAAATATCCTCAATTTTATACAAAGAACGGATAAAAAAAACGGAAACGACGCCCCCGATCATACCCATTAGTAAAAATAGCGGGAATTCCCATGGTGTTTGAATAGTATAAACCGGAATTTGAAAAATCGGGTTAGGATCGATAAAATAGTTGGAAATTGCCGTGGCCACAACCGATGAAACGACAATAGGCGTAAACGCTTTCAAGCTGTAATCGCCGAGAATAAGTTCAATGGTAAAAACAACGCCGGCAACGGGGGCGTTAAAAACGGCTGCCAAACCCGCCGCTGTGCCGCAGCCCACTAATATTTTCATACGCCGCTGGGAAACATGGAACATCTGTCCCACGGAAGAGCCGATAGCCGCGCCGATTTGCACGATGGGACCTTCTTTCCCCGCAGAACCGCCCGAACCGATGGTCATTCCCGAGTTCAGTGAAGTAAGAATAGATACTCGACGCCTGATATAACCTCCCTTATTGGCAACGGCTTCCATAACGCTGGGGATACCATGTCCTTTTACTTCAGGGGAGAGATAATAGACCATCAGACCTACAAACAAACCGCCGATTGCCGGAAATATAATGCGCAAATAATTCATCCAATAGGGTGAAATAAATTCTTTGCCGCTTTGTTCGTAAAAAAACCAGTGAATTTCGTTTACGATAATGTTAAGCAGATATGCGCCAAATCCGGTTAATATGCCGATAATAAAGGCTAACAAGAGTAAATAAAATTCGCTGGGGATATCGGTGCGATATAGAAAGCGAAATGCTTTTATCTGTAAAGGTCGAAAATAATTTTTCATCTATATAAACTTATCCATTATTTTGTTATTCATTTAAAAAGTTGCGTAATTTAAGTATAAAAACCGCATTTAACAATAAATCTTTTATATTAAATTGGTAAACTGGTTATTTGGAGAAGGAAGTCATGACGGTTGCGTTAAGTCGGACGTGTTTATTTGTGCTAATTCGTTCAATCCTCGTCTTCGTTTTTCCGGAATTGTATTAACCGAGAATGTTTACTGGATTTTGCTCTTCGTGTGCTTGATACTTGGAGTCCATCCACAAATATGGTCTTTAACTTAAACAAAATGATAACAAAAAACTTAAATCTAAAAATAATTATAATATTTGTTTTGTTATTACTATTTATTTAAATTCGCAAGCGTTGGAATAAATAATGGAATGAAAATTGACACGCACATTACTCAAATCAAAAATACATCGCGCGGTTGTTACCGACGCGGATTTAAATTATGAAGGCAGTCTGGCAATAGATTCGGAATTGATGGCCAAGGCCGACATCGTACCTTATGAAAAAATAGACGTTGTAAATATAAACACCGGCGATCGTTTTACCACTTATGCGATTGATGGAAAAAAAGGCGAAATCTGTCTAAACGGTGGTGCGGCCAGGTTGGGACAACGCGGTGATTTGGTAATTATTCTTTCTTACGCCGATTTACAGGAAGAAGAAGTTAAGCATTTTACACCGATTACGCTTTTATTGGACGAAAATAACCAAATAAAAAACCCAAAAAACAGGTAACGCTCACACTCCATGTCCGACCATTCCTATTCAAAATTAAAAGATTATATTAATAATTCTTCCAAATTTTTTATTGATCTTGTAGATAAGGCCAAAATGACCGAACACAGTTTTGTGTTAATCGTTGCCGTTGTAATCGGATTATTCGGGGGATATGGCGCCGTATTAATCCAGTTTGTTATTAAAGAATTCCACAAACTTCTTTGGCATGGCGATCTTGGTTTGGAATCCATTTTAAGAGTCGCCTGGTACTGGAAAATTATTATCCCCACAATCGGAGGCATTGTTGTCGGTCTCGTTATTCGATATTGGTCGTCAGAAGCCAAAGGCCACGGCGTGCCTGAAGTTATGGAGGCCATTGCCTTGAAAAACGGCGTGATTCGTCCGCGGGTTGTTTTTGCCAAACTATTCGCTTCCGCTTTTTATATCGCATCCGGCGGATCGGTCGGACGTGAAGGGCCGGTTATTCAAATCGGTTCCGCCGTAGGCTCTACTTTAGGACAATTTTTTAAAGTTAATCCCCGCAGAATGCGTGTTTTTGTAGCCTGCGGCGCCGCATCGGGTATCGCCGCCGCTTTTAATGCGCCCATTGCCGGCGCTTTGTTCGCTGTAGAAATTATTCTCGGCGATTTCGCCGTTGCACAATTTAGTCCGATTGTTATTTCATCGGTGACAGCAACAGTAGTATCGCGACACTTTCTCGGCGATTTTCCCGCTTTTATCGTTCCCAAATATGAGTTAATTTCTCCCCTTGAATTCGGTAATTACATTGTTTTGGGGTTTCTTGCCGGGATAACGGCGGTGGCTTTTATAAAAGTTTTATATTTTTCGGAAGATTTCTTTGATGATTTAAAATTGCCCGAATATGTTAAAGGCGCCATAGGCGGAGCAATGCTTGGTCTTATCGGATTAAAATTCCCTCAAATTTTCGGCGTAGGGTACGACACTATGGATAAGGCCTTAAGCAGCGAAATGCTTTGGCAGATGGCTCTGATTTTGGTTGTGTTAAAAATAGTATCCACTTCGCTTAGTCTCGGTTCCGGCGGCTCGGGCGGAATTTTTGCACCATCATTGTTTCTTGGCGCCATGCTCGGTACGGCTTATGCCGGATTTGCCCGCTTTTTCTTTCCCGATTGGACGGCCGCTTCAGGCGCTTACGCCCTTGTGGCTATGGGCGGTGTTGTGGGCGCGGCCACACATGGTCCCATTGCCGCTATTTTAATCATTTTTGAACTGACAAATGAATATAAAATTATTCTACCCTTAATGATCACTACAATTATCGCTACGCTTATTGCCCAACGATTGCAAAACGGGTCGATCTATACTTTAAAGCTGCTTCGCAAAGGCATTAATCTTTTCGGCGGTAGAGAATTGAATGTTTTGCGCTCTTTAAAAGTAAAAGATGTGGTAAAACGAAGCGTAGAAACCATCCATATTAATGCGCCTTTTAGCGAAACCGTAAATAAAATGGTTGATTCTGGTCATAACTATCTGTATGTAGTAGATAATGATAATAGAATTAAAAGTTATATCTCTTTAGAGGAAATTCGCGATACAATAAGGGATTATGAATCTCTAAAAAATATTTTAATTGCAGAAGATATCGCCAATCCCAATGTTACCGTCGTTAATGAAGACGACAATTTGGATTATGTAATGAAGATGTTCGGTAAAACGGGACATGACGAACTGCCTGTTGTGGCGAGCGACGGTGAAAACCGCATCGTCGGAACTATTTTACAGACAGATGTTATTTCCGCTTATAATCACCAAATATTCCTACGTGATATGGCTGGCGAAACGGGCGAAAGTTTGAAAAATGTTTCGCATAATAAAATTGTTCAGGTTGTAGAAAATTATCATTTAAACGAAGTTTCCGCTCCCATAAAGTTTGTGGGTAGGAGTCTGGGCGAAATCGGTTTGCGCAAGAACTACAATATCGACGTTCTTTTGATTAAGCGAAGGGAAAAAATAGGAAATAATTCGGAGATTGATTATATTCAGCCTACGGCGCAAACCGTAATAGAAGCGAACGATATTCTTTTGGTCTTTGGCGATGAAAAAGATTTGAAAATGCTGGAAATGTTATAAGAGGCATCGTAGATTATAATGTAATGTCTTATATAAAAAAGTGTGGTGCATCATGTTTCAATTTACCGAGGAACAACAACAGGTTAAAAGAATGGCGGCTGAATTTGCCCGCAAAGAATTGGCTCCTATTGCAATTGAGATTGATGAAAACGAACGCTTTCCTATCGAGAATTTTAAAAAAATGGCTGAATTGGGTTTTCTCGGCATGCCTTTCCCAGAGAAATACGGCGGGGCCGGCATGGATTATGTTTCGTACATAATCACCTTGGAAAAGTTTGCCGAAGTATGCGCTTCAACGGCTTTATCCTATTCGGCACATGTTTCTCTTGCCGCTTTCCCCATTAATGAATTCGGAACGGAAGAACAAAAGAAGAAGTATTTAACGCCGCTTGCAAATGGCGAAAAGCTCGGTTCTTTCGGTTTAACTGAACCATCCGCCGGCAGTGATGCGGGGGGGACAAAAACAACGGCCGTTAAACGGGGCGATAAATATATCCTAAACGGATCTAAAATTTTTATAACCAATGCCGTTTACGCCGATATTTTTGTCATAACGGCGGTTACGGATAAAGGAAAGGGAACGAGAGGAATTTCCAGCTTTATCATAGAAAAGGGAATGCCAGGGTTTGAAGTAGGGAAAAAAGAAAAAAAACTCGGTATGCGCGGCTCGCCCACATCTATGCTGCATTTTGATAATTGCGAAGTTCCGCAGGAAAACTTATTAGGACAGCTCAATAAAGGGTTTAAACAATTTTTAATAACGCTGGACGGCGGACGTATCGGCATTGGCGCGCAGGCGGTGGGTATTGCCAAAGGCGCCTTGAAAAGAACGCTAAAATATGTACAAGAACGCGAGCAATTCGGTCGTCCCTTATCCGCTTTTCAAGCCGTACAGTTTAAATTGGCCGATATGGCCGTAAAAATAAAAGCGGCTGAATTACTTGTTTATGATGCGGCTTCCAAAAAGATGAACGGCATTAAAAATAAATTTGAGTCTTCGGCGGCTAAATTATTCGCATCCGAAATCGCCATGGAAGTAACGAAGGACGCTATTCAACTGCATGGCGGATACGGATATACAAAAGAGTATGAAGTGGAACGGTTCTGGCGTGACGCCAAACTGTTGGAAATAGGAGAAGGCACTTCGGAAATTCAGCGACTTGTTATATCCAGGGAATTGTTAAACAACAGTAATGTTTTTCTATGAAAAAAAAATTACACGATAAAATAAAGTCTTTAAACGGCAATAAAATAAACGGCATTGCGTTTTCGGAGCTTATGATAAAGGTATTTATCTTTTTCGTTATGCTTATTATCATTCCCTTGCTTTTTTCCAATGATAGCGCTACAAAATATACCGATTTGAAGGTAGGCAGTATCTCGCCCAAACGCGTCGTTGCGCCTTATAACTTTTTTGTGTTGAAAACCGATCAAGAACTGAAAGAGGATAAGGAAAAGGCAATAGAATCCGTTCCTTATTATTTTACTTTTAACGATTCGATTACAGCTGAAACCATAAAGATATTGCGGCAGATATTGCCTTATCTCAATGAGAACGAACCAAAACGAAAAATGCTTACCAATAACGATCCCTCGTCCGTTGATTACCTAATAGGCGTGCGGGATGAATTGAGAATTTTATACAATATCGATATCTCAACGTCCTATTTGACGGTTATATATTCTATTATTGATAATAAATCCAATGAAAAATTACTTAAGAAACTTTTTTCCGATATGATTGTCTATGAACGGCAGGGGATTCTTAATATTAAAATTAGCGATATTCAGCGTCCCGATGTCATTGTTATAAAAAACGGCGTGGAAGAGAATTGGCCGCGCGAAAAATGGGTAGATAGCGATAGTATCCACAAATATATTGCCAATGAATTACAAGACGCGGTAAATGAAAATCAACTTGCGGTCATAGCCGATTTTATGGACCCAATTCTAAAACCCAACTTGATTTATGATAAAGAGTTCACCGAAAAAGAACTTGAAGACGCGCTGGCCAATGTTTCACTAACCAAAGATATGGTTTATGAAAACGAATTGATTATTGACGCTAATGAGCGCATTGATCAGGATACTTTTCAAAAATTGTATTCGCTTGAAATGTCCAAGATCGATCGCAGTCATCAGGAAGGACGCTGGCAAACGGGTTTAACCTTTATTGCTCGTATGATGCTTGTGGCGGCTATTTTACTCATTATTAGCTTATACCTCTTTTCTTTTCGTAAAAAAATATTCTTCAATAATAAAATGGTTCTGTTGATTGCGCTTATTATTTTTCTTGAAATTTTAACGGCAGCCATAATCACCAACGGAGTCAATTGGCCGGTCTACTTAATACCGACAACAATTGCCTCTATGTTGTTGGCCGTTTTAATCGATTCGGGCATCGGCTTTGTTAGTACGGTGGTTATAGCTTTGATTCTTGGCGGAATTCAGGGAAGCGGTTATGATATTACCTTATTGACTTTGATCAGCGGAATGACGGCTATATTTTCCGTGCATCACATCCGTCGCAGAAATCAAGTTTTTCGCGCCATATTTTTAATCGCCGCAGCCTATTTTTGGGTTATTGTCGCTTTCGGTATTTTACGAGCCGATCCCGTTATCGACTCCTTAAAAACGTTTTTATTTTATCTTGCGCCGAACGCTGTTCTTGCGCCCTTTTTAACGTTTATGCTGATCGGCCTTTTTGAACGATTATTCGATATTACCACAGATATAACCTTACTCGAATTATCGGATTTAAATCATCCGTTGTTAAAAAGACTTTCTCTCGAAGCGCCGGGCACCTTTCACCATTCCATGGTTGTCGGTAATCTTGCAGAAGCGGCCGCTAAAGAAATCGGTGCTAATTCATTATTGGCGCGCGTGGGCAGTTACTATCATGATATCGGTAAAATCGAAAAACCGGAATATTTTGTTGAAAATCAAATGGGAGCGGAAAACGCCCATTCCAAACTTTCGCCCCACATGAGCGCCCTGATTTTGGTTTCTCATGTAAAAAACGGTTTGGAAATGGCCGAAAAAGCTAAAATTCCGCGTCTAATACGCGAATTTATTCCACAGCATCACGGCACCAATATCATGTCTTATTTTTATGATAAAGCCAAGAAGAGTGAAGGGGAGACTAAAATAAACGAAATGGATTTCCGTTATCCCGGTCCTAAGCCGCAAACAAAAGAGACGGCCATCGTTATGTTGGCCGATATGGTCGAGGCGGCAAGTAGAACCATAGACAACCCGACTCCATCCAGGATAAAAGCTTTTATTAATAATCTTATCAAGAAACGCGTAGAGAAAGGCGAGTTGGATGAATGCGATTTGACTATCAGCGATTTAAAGAAAATTAGCGATGCTTTTATGAAGATTTTAATGGGGGTTTTTCAGCATAGAATTACCTATCCGGACCAGAATAAAAAGACCTCGGTTAAAATGAAAAAGAAAAAAGACAAAAAAAATGGAAATACGAATTCACAATCAAACGGTCAAGGAGACGCCTCCGCCTGATACGCTTAAAAATATGATGGAAATCGTTCTAAAGGATATCGCTTTGGATGCCGCTTCTGTCGATGTAATTTTTGTAGATGATGTAACGCTTAAAAATATGCATGCCGAATATCTTAACGATTCGAGTTATACGGATGTTATTACTTTTAATCTGGGCGATGAGAAAATCGAAGGCGAAATATATGTCAGCGTCGATCGCGCTCAGGCTCAGGCCGAAACGTATAATGTAACCTATTTTAGTGAAATAAACCGGTTGATAATTCATGGCATTCTGCACTTGAAAGGTTATAACGATCTTACCGAACAAGAACGGTCGGCGATGAAAGAAATTGAGAATCGTCTTGTCGAGCGCTTTAATTAAAAATTTTGATATAATACCATTTACAATATATATTATCATAGTTGTTTTAACAAAGGAGTTTATAATCTAAATTTGGATACATCATTTTTATTTTATGCATTTGCTTTTATTCTGCTGCTCGTATTGTCCGCTTTCTTTTCAAGCTCCGAGGTGGCCTACTTTTCGCTTACGGAAACTACGGTAAAAAGTCTGAAAAAAAGTAAGAAACTGGCTGAAAAACGTGTGGCTCGCCTGTTATCCGATTCCCGCAAACTACTTATCACCATTATTACCGGAAATACGGCCGTTAATGTGGCGGTAGCGTCCATTGCGGCTTTATTAACCAATAACGCCATCAATAATTATCATTTGAACCGTTATGTTGTCTTATTTATCAATATCGTTGTTGTTACGCTTGTAATACTTATCATCAGCGAAATTATACCTAAGGTCATAGCGGTAAAGGACGCAAAAAAGATTGCTTTAAAATCTTCTCTCCCGTTGCAGATTTTTCATTATCTCTTGTATCCGGTTACATTCGTATTAAACGGTTTAACCGTTGCTTTTTCCGGAAAGTATGCCAAAGATTATAACAAATATATGCTTTCCGAAAAGGAGTTAAGGACGCTGGTTGATGTGGGCGAAGAAAAGGGGGCGCTGAAAAAAGATGAAAAAGAGATGATTCATTCGATCTTTGAACTGGGGGAGACCATTGTTCGTGAAATTATGGTGCCGCGCACCGATATGATGTGTATCGAAGAAGAGGCCACCTTAACTCAAATATTGAATCTTGTTAAAGAAAAGCTACACAGCCGTATTCCCGTATATAAAGAAAAAGTTGATAATATAACGGGGATTCTATATTTAAAAGATTTGCTACCCTTTATTAGAAAACGTAATAAATCGGAAATTGATATTCGCAAACTGGTTCATACGCCCTATTTTGTTCCCGAGCAGAAAAAAATTAATGAACTGTTGCGGGAGTTCCAAAAAGAAAAGATACATATGGCCATTGTGGTCGATGAATACGGCGGCACATCGGGTATTGTAACGCTTGAAGATATTATTGAAGAAATTGTGGGCGAAATACAAGACGAATATGATCAGGAAACGCCGCTTTATAGCAAAATTGATGATAATACGTGGAGCGTCAGCGGCAGTATGCAAATTGACGAAATGTATGAAGACTTAAATATTGAATTGCCGGACGAGGAGGGCGTTGAAACGCTAGCCGGATTTTTACTTGGACAGTTTGGCAACGTTCCTAAACAAAGAGAAAAAATAGTTTGGAAAAATCTTGAATTTACTATTGAAAAAGTTTCCAAAAGACGTATTCGGCAAGTGCGTATAAAACGACTAACGGAGAACGTAAAAGAGATTAAGTAAGACAAACAAAGGGCGTTTAAAAAAGCTTTTTTAAAAGTAACAGATAGGTTTTTCCGCACTCTGAGGGGATAAAAAGAGACGCCGTATCGTTCTTTATGTTAAAATTTTTTAGATTTCTTCAACGTATTTGATCTGATTTTGATCAAATAGGCGAGGCTTTTATCCGCCTTAGTTAATCGATTGTACAACCAAGATTAAGAACACCGGACATATTGCGATATATAGTGTGATAGAAACAAAGAAAAGTTTACGTACGAAATAGATAACATAGTATGGTGGTTTTAATTTAATCGCGCATAATCAGGGCAATGGGTTTGGAATAGCGATAACCCCGCGCCTTTTTTAATTTCGGATAGCTTGTTATGGAACAATATTTAAAAAATATTCCTTCAGTGAATAAAATATTGGAAAGCTTAAAATTTAAGTTTCCGAATATTCCGCATCTCTATCTTAAAAGAATAAGCAAAATGGAAATAGAAAAAGTGCGGCGCAATCCCAAGTACTATTTATTGCATAAATATGATAAAGTGGCATTCGAAGAACATTTGGTAAACACATTAATTGATACTATATATTCAATACAAAGCGGTTCCTTAAAAAAAGTGATTAATGCAACAGGAGTGGTGCTCCATACGGGACTGGGACGCGCTCCGATGAACAGAACCGTTGCGGAAGCCATAACAGATATCAGCCGTTATACCAATTTGGAGATTAATATCGCCGATGGAAAACGAGGACAGCGCAATGATCATCTCTCATTGCTATTACGGATTTTAACCGGTGCAGAAGACGGATTTGCCGTTAATAATAATGCCGCTGCCGTAATGCTGACGCTTAATTCTACGGCGTGGCGAAAAGAGGTAATTATATCCCGCGGAGAGATGATAGAAATCGGCGGTTCTTTTCGCTTGCCGGAAGTCATGAAAATAAGCGGCGTAAAATTAAAAGAGATCGGTGCGACAAATAAAACACATTTAAAAGACTACGAAGACGCTTTAAGTGAAAAAACCGGCGCTATTTTAATATGCCATACAAGCAATTATGAAGTTAAAGGATTTACCGCCAAACCGGCTATTGAAAATATCGTATCGTTGGCCGAAAGAAATAATATTCCCCTTATTTACGATATGGGTAGCGGAGCATTGGTTGAAGAGCATCGTTTCGGTCATAAAAACGAACCTCTCGTTTCGGAACTCGTTGACAGCGGTGTGGATTTGATCTCCTTTTCGGGGGATAAACTGTTGGGCGGGCCGCAAGCGGGCTTTATTGTCGGGAAAAAATATTGGGTGCAAAAATGCGCGAAAAATCATTTTCTGCGCGCTCTGCGTCTCGACAAAACAATTATTAAATTATTACAGATTACTTTGTTAGATTATTTACAAGGCCGCGAAGGGCTAAATAAAATCGATTCCTTAACCGCTCTATCGGCCGATGCCCAAACGATTAAAAAACGCAGCCGTAATTTCATAAACATGCTTTCGGAAGATGTCAAAGGCCGAATGTTGCTGACGGACAGCATCGGCAAAGTGGGCAGCGGTGCTTTTCCTTTGCTGCCATTACCTTCGGCAGCCATTATCATTGACGCTGATAGAAAGTATAACGCCGCCAAACTGTCTAAAAAATTTCGAGAATTTAGCGTCCCTGTATTCGGCAGAATAGAGAATGAAAAATTATTGTTCGATTTGCGCGCCGTATCCGAAAATGAACTTTCTATTTTAAAAGAAGCCGCGCAATCCATTTTATCAAAGGAAAATAAATAGTTTGGAAAAAAAAGTTATTACTTACGGAACATTTGACTTGTTCCATTACGGACATTTGCAGATATTAAAACGGGCTAAAGCGCTTGGCGATTATCTAGTGGTGGCGGTTTCGACCGATGAATTTAACGAAATAAAAGGCAAAAAATGTGTTTATCCCTTTAAGCATCGCTCGGAAATAGTTGCGGCCATACAATATGTGGATGAAGTGATAGCCGAAGAAAACTGGGAACAAAAAGCCGATGATATTAAGCGCCATAATATCGATATTTTTGTTATGGGGGATGATTGGAAAGGAAAATTTGACGATCTTAATCAATATTGTAATGTGGTTTACCTTTCAAGAACACCTGATATATCCAGTAGCTATTTAAAAAGCAATCATGCGCAGGCGGTGAATAAGGTTAAACAGCATATTGATAAATCCTAATGCCGATTCAAGTCAATACGTATCGTATGAGGCGCGTTGCGCTCGCCTGGGACGTTCGTGAGGTATGAATATTTTAAGGCATCCGAATAAGCGTACGTTTCGATGTGTCTCATTGGGAGGGTGCATCGATGAATGAACGCCGATCAATTAGGCTAAAAAATAATAACATCAACCTATCGGAGAAATACTTGGCTTCGTTGTTTAAAAGATTATTCAAAAAGAAAGAGGTTAAGAAATTAACTATTGAGGATATCAGAAAAGGGCTGATTGAGGCTAATGAAATTTTACGAGAAATAGGT
>CAYRJN010000099.1:0-14468 GCA_964424545.1 uncultured Calditrichaceae bacterium | reverse complement strand
TGCGCTTGATATCCAGCTCTCCGAAGATATCATCCATCAAAATCAAGGGGTCTTCTTTCAATCTCTCTTTTATAAATTGGCTCTCGCAAAACTTTAAAGCAATCAGCAAGGTTTTATTTTCCCCTTGAGAACCGAAAGCCTTAATGGGAAAGCCGCCTTTCAAAAATTCCAAATCATCGCGATGCGGACCTATATTTGTCCGTTGACGCATAATATCGGCGTCTATGGCTTTAAATAATTTATCAAAATAATAATCTTCGCTTAAACGCCCCTGCGCATCCGGAACATTTGATTTGAATCTTACATCAATATCATCGCCGGATTTGGAGATCATGCGGTAAAAACCGGATAATTGTGATTGCAGATAATCCTTTAAGCCTATACGCGCTTTCACAATTTCCATTCCGTAGGCAATAAGCTGCTCATCCCACGGCTGCAAAGCCGAGCGCTCGCTCTCTCCCGCATTAATCAAAGAAAGCGCTTTATTGCGCTGTTGAAGAGATTTTTTATATTTTTGTAAATTGCGGAGATATAACGGATTTACCTGCGATAAAAGGATATCCATAAAGCGGCGGCGGTTGCCCGGATCGCCTATTATAAGCTCCATATCTTCCAACGACAACAGGATTGCGGGAAACACTCCGACAATTTCCGAGTATTTTTTCAACCTGTTATTATTTAAAAAGATGTTTTTACCTTCTTTTTGAGAAAAATAGACGCGGGCATCCAACCGATTTAAATTATTAGACCGGAATTTTCCTTTTATATCAAAATATTCTTTATCGTGCTGCAAAACCGTTTTTTCCGCGTTCGTTCTAAAACTCTTGGTAATTGAAAAAAAAAATATCGCTTCAAGAATTGATGTTTTACCCTGACCGTTATTTCCAAAAATAATGTTTATATCATTATCAAAATAAATGGCTTGTTTCTTAATATTCCTAAAATTTAATAGCGATAATTCGGTTAAAAACATGTATCAATTATTCAACCTAATGGGCATTAACAACATTAATAGATTTTCATTTTCATTCTGCTCATCGGGAAATATCAATCCCGGCCCGTCCGCATCTTCCAAACGAATATACACGGTATCCGTATCGAGGTGCCGTAATATATCGAGCAGAAAATTGGCGTTATAAGATATTTCCAAGGCCTCGTCGCTATGGTATTGACAAACCAGCTCTTCGTTCGCCTCCCCGCCGAAATCAATATCCTGCGCATAAATCACTATCTTATCCCTCGTAACGTTCAATCGAATTTGCGCCGTTACGGGATTTGAAAAAAGCGACACCCTCCTTACCGAAGCCATAAAGTCATTCTTATTAACCGCAATCTCTTTATTTAATTCCACCGGTATTACGCGTTCGTAATCGGGATAAGGGTCTTCAATAATGCGGCTGTAAATATTGGTATCAGGCAACTCGAACAAAATATGATTTTTACTAAATGTTATTTTCTGGCTGCCCTTATCCGGTAGATTACGTCCTACAAAATTCAAAGCCTTGGCCGGTATAATTAGATTCAGCATAAAATCGGGCGAAGAAAAGTTTTCATTGATTATCTTTACCAATCTGTGACCGTCGGTGGAAACCATACGAAATTCGCTTTCCATGATTTGTGTATAAACGCCCGTAAGCCCGGGACGCAGCGAGTCCGTAGAACAGGCAAACAATGTTTTTTCAATCATTCGCTTAAGCTGAACATTCTCCATTGAAATATTCTGTTCCGATTCCACGATCGGCACGCTGGGGAATTCGTTTCGGCTTTGACCCGACAATTTATACTCGCCGACTTTTGATTCAATTATGACTTTATGATTAACGTCGGCCGTAAAGGTTAAATTTATTTCCGGCATTTCGCGAATTATATCGGTCAGCAATTTACCTAAAAGAACAATGGCGCCGTCCTCTTCCACCTTGCACTTCACCCAAGCAACTTGCGTAATCTCCAAATCCGTTGCAACAATTTGCAGGCGTCCGTTTTCCGCAATTAACAACACGTTATAAAGAATATCCGATGTGGATTTGGCAGGGATAACATTGATCACTTTTTGCAGGGTTTTATAGAAATCGTTTCGCGAAATACTAAACTTCATTATTCCTCCGGCCGATGATAAAATTGTTAATGTTTTTATATATAAGAATCTGTGTAATTTAATAAAAAATAATCATTTTAGCAAGATTTTATCAGACAATTCGAATATAAAAGATGTGAGATAAAACAATATAAATCGGAGCATTTAAAGCGCTTCGATTTTCGCCTTTTCGGAGCCGTTTTTGACCTAATGCATCAGGGAGCGTTTACAGTTAAACAAAAAAAGACCGCAAAAGAAAGGAACTGCTTCTCTTGCGGTCTTTAAACGCCAAGGATTATAAAATTATAAGTTATTTTACCGGGCTAAAAACAAAAGATGTCTGAATCGGATAATCGCAGGTACAGCCGCTGCTCGATTCCGGAATGGATATCAAGCCTCCGGCGGGAATAATATTAATCCAGCATCCGGGACGATTAACACGAGTCAGAGGCGTACCGTCCTGTTTTATATCGTCCAAAGTAAACATGGTGGGATTGGACTTGCGGACAAACAGATTATTCGCCGAACCGGTCCAGCCGCCGCAGCCGCCCTTACTTAACAAAATACCGCCTTTTTCACCCGTACGTAAATTAAAATCATAAGGAAATAGATAAATTTTATCGGCAATAATTACCGGATGCTGCCATTGCTCGCCGTGCTCCCCACCGATTTTCTGCCCCTTAAAGGTATTTTTCCAAAGCAGCTTTCCCTTGTCGCCGTCGAAAGCGAACAAACCGTAATGAACGTTTTTATCGACATTATAGGACCCTGTAGAAAGCAAAATACCGTCCGAATATGCGAGATAAGTAATTTGGTCATAGGGAAAATGGAAAGGCTTTTCCCAGATTTTTTCTCCTGTTTTACGGTCGAGTTTTACAATATAGGTGCCGTCTTTGCAAAAATAATCGACACGCAGCCGGCCGTCGGGATCATTAACCGCTCTCTGGTTACGACTTTCGATAAAATAGATATAATTGCCGCCAATGGCAATAGTATTATTGAAGACCACGCCTTTTCGATATGTCCAGATTTTCTTTCCCGTATTGCGATCAACGGAAAAGAGATAATCGCCAAGAACCATCTCCCTGAAATCGCCCTCGAACTCATCGCTATTAAAACGTCCGAGCATAGTAAAGGTCGCACCATGTTTTTTGCCCGTACCGTACAATTGATTATCTACAGCGGCAATATACCCCCAATCATGAGGCTGCCCTAAGATAATTTGCGGAACTTTAATACGTATTTTTTCCTTGCCGGAGTCTACATAAAGGCCTACGCATTCGTCTTTGGCCGCCACATAAATGGCGTCGTCGGTCACTACACGGTTACTGAAATCTTTAAGGGCGCCAAGCAAGCGCGATCCCGGCACTTCGGTTTCCCATAGAACCGTGCCGTTATAAGCGTTTACGGCAATTACACGGTTATCGCCCGGAGCAAACAAGCGCCCGTCTTTAAACAGAGGCGCAACGGTACGACTATGTCGATTTATCATTTTACACGGCCCGGGACGGCCGAACCATTGTATTTGCATGGGCCCTTTTATTTGATCCATACTGCTGGCCGTATTGCCGGGATCGGCATATTGATGCGTCCATTCGCCGTATCCGGGGTCGCTGCCTTTTTCATAATAGGCCCAGCCGTTTTCAACCTTCCATTCTTTTCCCGAAGAAGCGTTTAACCAGTTCTTTATGCGGCTCTCGCTTATATCGCGATCCCCAATAAAGGCCATACCGCCGAAAGGTTTAACATAATCGACAATTTGATCGGCCGATACTGTTAAACTGGCATCGCCGATAATAACCAAATCGGCAAAATTCTTTGTAAAAGGCAAGTTATCCGCATCCATGTGGAAATAGGCGATCCGTTTGCCGTACAATCCGGCTTTATCCAAGCGCGCGCGGGCATTAGCGACCTTTCGGGCATCGGACTCTACCGCGATTATTTGCAAATCGCTTTTCTTCGCTAAAGCAAAGGCTAATTCTCCTTCGCCGGAGCCGAGCAGCAGGCAATAGCCTTTTTGTAATCCCGATCTATTCAATATTTTCTGCGCCGTTTTTTCATAAGGATTGGAATCATAAGGATTTTGCACCACCTGCGGGGCGATAACAGCCGGTTTTTGAGTTTTACTATCGGAAAAATTATAGATTTTACCGATATCCGTGCTGACGTATATGTGCCCGTCAACCGCCGCCAAGCCGTAAACTTTTCCATCTACTTTATTTTCAGACAATATTTTACCGTTTTTGGCATTAATCAATGTAACTACGTCTTCTCCGCCTACGAGCAATATATCGCCGGCCAAAATCATAGAATAGGTATTTTTAATCGGTAATTTCCAATTGGTTCCGCCTTTTTCAATGGATTGCTGCTGTAAATCCATTTTTTCGATCTCTTTTAATAACTTATCGATGCGTTGATCTATAAAGCTAACATCCTGATGATAAGCCAAAGCCAATTTGCGTTTTTCCCGCAAATCCCACACATCATCGGCGAGATCGCTGCGTTTATCGGCAATTTTTTCCCAGTCGCCGTAATTGTCGATGTATTTATTGCGGTTTATGGCTGATATTTCATTATCCGAACGTAAGTAGGACGTATTACCGGCCACTAACATTTGCACACCGTTAAAGGTAGCGATGGTATTATCGCATTTTTGCGCCAAGTTCAATTGACCGAGATCGCCCGGTCCAAATACCAGCGCATTATCGGCAACCAAAGCATAAGCGCCTCCGTTGCCGTCGAATTTACCGAGACGTTTACCGTTTTTACGATCAAAAACGACCGGCTGCGTCCTACCCGTAGGCGCAAAAAGTTTGTCATCCGAAGCCAGCATATATCCCTGCGGCGATACAACAATATCGGATTTTTTCCAAACGACTTTACCGTTTTGGGGATTAAGCGCATACATGGTTACGCCTTCGTTAGGAAAAATTCCGGCGCAGAAATAGGCTTTATTATCATATATCAACACGCCTGTTCTTACCGGAGAAACCGATATCATACGCTCGTTTCCCGGAATCATACGTTTTTTTTCAGCCCCTTGAAAAACCCATTGCGCCTTACCCGTTTTAGCGTCTAAACAATAGACCTTTCCGTCGTCCGCGCCGAAATAAACCTTTCCCTGATAAACGGTCGGAGCAAGACGAACGGGACCGTCGGCAAAAAACGACCATAACTCTTTGCCCGTAGCCGCGTCGAGAGCGTATACTTTATCGCTGGCACTTGACCCGAAATAGAGTCTTTTACCGTCGGATACTACATGATAGGCGCGGTCATAGGTAACGCGCGGTTTAAGATTTGCCTCACGATGCCAATAATCGGTTTTGGCGGGCGGGGGCCAGGCCGGCGCCGGTTTATATTCCGAAACATATTCCCATTGCAGAAAAACTGGCGATTTCAACTTGACAGCAACGTTCCCGCTGCGACGAGCGTCATGCATATAAGTCGGCCAGGTCGCCGCGTATGACCAAGATAACAGTAGCAGTAAAGATAAAAAATTCAATATGATTCTCATTACATAATACCTTTTTTATTAATTAACATTTATTTTCAAATTACTTTTTTTCGCCAAGATAATCAATTTTATTTACTGTTAAAAAATATTTTATTTAAGCCGCTTTACAGGAGCGCAAGCTGTCAAGCGTTTTTGTTATGTTTCGTAAAAATGAAAAATTAATAATCGCCTTTCACAAGCGCCGTAACCTCCCTGAATTTCTTTGCCCGCTTGCAAAAATAACCCTATCCCGAACTTTATATTTTCAATTTCTTCAATTCTCTTTGAAAGCTCGCGATAGTTTATTTGTCGCCATCTTCTTTTTGCATTTTGGAATGAATAATAATTTGCACAATCGTATTGAAAAATCATTTTTATATTATCGGACCGATCGAAATTTTGAGCAATGGCAATCATAATATCGCTCAAACAATATTCACTAATAATATTTGTTGTTTGTATCGGCGTTTACCTTTAAATTTGTAATGTTTTAGTTAATAATATTGTCAATATAATGCATATATTTTTTCAGAACGAGGAATATGATGACTGACAAATCGTTGTTTGAAAATGCCGCGGATATTATCCCGCAGCCCATAAAAAAGAATATGTCCGTCGCCGATATGATTCGTTTTATGGGTGAATCATCCTTCGAAAGTCGAAACGTTTACAAAGGCGCAACGCTTTTTAAACGAATGATTGACGACGGCAATACAATTTGGCTGGGTATCGCCGGCGCAGGAATTGCCGGAGGACTGGGCGGCGCGGTTATTTCGCTGCTTGAAAAGGGTTTTATCGACGTCATTTGTTCTACCGGCGCGCAAGTTTACCATGATCTGCATTTTGCTTTCGGTCTGCCGGTCAAGGCGATTTCGCCTCGCTGGGACGACAATTTGCTGCGGGCTCACGGCGATACGCGTATTTACGATATCGGTATCCGCGAAAAAGAGACATTGGAAGCGCAAGACCAAATTATCTGTGATTTTATTAAACAGGAATACGAAAAACTCTCGCAAAAAACAATCTCCAGCTGGAAATTTAACTATTTGCTCGGTCAATGGGTTGAAAAAACCGCACCGTATCCCGAAAGGAGTTTTGTTACGGAGGCCGCCAAACAGGGCGTTCCCGTTTTCTGGGACTCGTTATCCAATCACTCTATCGCTATGAATGTAATGAAAATGGAAAAGGAGGGTTATCCCGTTTATATTTCCGCTTCAAATGATATTTTTGATTCGGCCGCGATTGCTTACGCTTCGGGCGAAACGGGCTTTGTAGAATTAGGTGGCGGCGGCCCGAAAAACTTCATTCAGCAAAGCGGGCCGACCATCAGCCAGATTTTAAATATTGATTTTGAAGGCGCCGACCGCGGCTTACAAATAACGACCGCCGCGGAACGCGAAGGGAGTTTATCCGGCTGTACTTTTGACGAAGCGGTAACCTGGGGCAAATACAAAAGCGTCGATGATACGCGTCTTGTGCAAATCTGGGGGGAATACAGTATCATTTTCCCGCTTATTTCCTCCTATGTCGTTGACGGATGTCGAGAACGTAAAACAAAAAATATTGTTAAAAATATGATTAAATACGCCGCAGCCTTAAACAAAAACATAATCGATGATTGACGCGCTTCAAGAAAACCGATGCAATCAAGCGAACAATGGAATGATTTAACAAGTCAAACAAGACAGGAGCCTATGAAACTAAACAAAACGCCGTTTCTCGCAATTGGAGAGGATTACGGCAACCCCGAAACAGCCGCCACCATAATTATTCCTTTCCCTTACGAAGGCGGCGTATCATACGGTAAAGGAACGGCCGGAGCGCCGCAAGCCGTTTTAGACGCTTCGGCCTATTTGGAACTTTATGACGAAGCGTTGGATACGGAACCATATCGCAGCGGTATCGCCACGCTTGCCGAACCGGCCGTACCCAACGAAGCTCATAAAATGATTGATACGCTTTATAAGCTCAGTTCACCCATTATACAATCCGAAAAATTTTGCGTGGTTATCGGCGGAGATCATTCCATCTCTTCGGGCTTTGCCAAGGCTTTATACGACCATTACGGCAGACTGTCGGTTATTCAATTGGACGCCCATGCGGATTTGCGGGAAAGCTACGAAGGCAGCCCCTTAAGCCATGCCAGCGTTATGGCTAGAATCCGCGATTTCACCCGCGATACGCTGCAAATCGGCATCCGCAGCATCTCCGCGGAAGAAGCACAAGTATGGAAAAGCGAAAATTTATCGCTCGTTACTATGGATCGCTTCCGTAAAAACGAGTACGACCTTGTCGCCTTACTCGATAAACTGCCCGATCCGCTTTTCATTACCCTTGACGTAGATGTACTCGATTGGAGCGTTGTCCGTTCTACGGGAACGCCGGAACCGGGAGGAATGTATTGGGATGAAATGATGGCGCTTTTGAAAACAATATTCAAACGCAAAAATGTAGTCGCGTTTGATGCGGTGGAATTATCGCACAAAACGGACGATATCAATTCGCCTTTTGCCGTAGCCAAATTGATTTATAAAATGATCGGATTTAAACACTTTTTACACGATTAAGGCCGCACAATGATTATATGTTTCGTTTGACTATTTGGTACAATCGCGGAATTACGAATAAAATTACGGAAATTTAAATGCTGCAGATAAATAATCTCTCCTATGCCGTAGGAGAACGCATATTAATAGATAATGTCAACCTGAATATTTCTCCAGGGCAGCGGATTGCCCTAATTGGAGCAAACGGCGCGGGTAAAACTACTTTTTTACGGTTGATAATAGGAGAAATACATCCCGAAAGCGGAGGCATAAATAAACCGGCCGCTTATGATATCGGCTATTTGCCCCAAGAAGAGCTTAACCCCGAAAACAAAAAAATTCTCGAATACACCCTGCTCGGTTCCAAACGCATTATGAAAATCGAACAGGAAATTATCGATATCCATAAAAAATTAAGCACCGACAACAGCGGCGATAAAAGATTGCTGCAACGTCTCGGCGCGCTTGAAACGGAATTTTCTCTTTGCGGCGGATATGATATTGAATTCAAGGCTAAAAAGATATTGATAGGACTCGGTTTTAAGGAAAACGATTTTGAGCGCAGTTTAAACGAATTCAGCGGCGGCTGGCGTATGCGCGTTCTGCTTGCCCGAATATTATTAAAGGAACCGCAGATTTTACTACTTGACGAGCCGACCAATCATCTCGATATCGAATCGCTTGAATGGTTAGAAGATTATTTAAAGAATTATCCCGGCGCTATTATGGTCGTCTCCCATGATCGTTTTTTTATCGACCGTATGGCTAATGAAATTATTGAGCTGTACAACGGCAAAACAACAAAATACCGCGGCAACTACTCGGCCTATCAAAAACAAAAGGAAGAACGGCGCCAAATATTGAGCGAACAATATAAGCGGCAGCAAGAAGAGATTGAAAAGACAAAACGCTTTATCGAACGTTTTCGATACAAAGCCACAAAAGCCAAACAAGTGCAAAGCCGCATAAAACAGTTGGAAAAATTGGAACGTATTGCTCCGCCCGAAGAAAAATCCTCTATCTCTTTTAAAATAGAAGTAAACAGCCAAAGTTATAAAGACGTTCTTAAAGTAGAAAATCTGTCTTTCGCCTACGATACTGAGAACGTTTTGCATAACATTAATTTGTACATCGGGCGCGGCGATAAGGTAGCCTTAGTGGGCGAAAACGGCGCCGGAAAAACAACTTTTACAAAATTAATATCGGGCGAACTTAAAAATCATTCCGGACTCTTAAAGATCGGAGAAAAGGTAATTATCGGCTATTACGCCCAACATCAAATCGACGCCCTCAATCTTAACAATACTATTTATCAGGAAGTTGAATCGGCGGCTTCGGACCTGTATCGATCCAAACTGCGCGATATTCTCGGCGTATTCCAATTCAGCGGAGACGATGTAAATAAACGGATAGCGGTTTTATCAGGCGGCGAAAAAGCGCGCGTCTCTCTATCCAAAATTCTCCTTTCTCCCTGCAACTTCTTGATAATGGACGAACCGACCAATCACCTAGATCTCGCTTCCAAACAAGCGTTGGAAAAAGCTTTGCAAGAATATAACGGCACGATGATATTGATCTCCCACGACCGTTACTTCCTCGACAAGCTGGTCAATCGCGTTATAGAGCTGAAAGAAGGAAAATTAAAAGAATATTTTGGCAATTACAGCGATTATTTACGTAAAAAAGAAGAGCTGATACCTAAAGAAAATTTTTCAGTAAAAAATAAAACTGCGGAAGCAACGCAAAAATCACAAAGCAGCCGGAAATCCAAGGAGCAAAAACGCAAAGAAGCGCAAGCGCGGCAAGCCATAAGCAAAGAACGAGGCGCTTTGCAAAAACGAATCGTATTTATTGAAGATGATCTGGAGCGTTTGGAAGCCGAAAAAGCGTACAAAGAGAAGCTGATGGCTCAACCGGAAACCTATGTTCAGCCGGATTTGGTAAAAAAATTAAAACAGGAATACGAAAATATTGATATGCGTATTAAGGAATACGAAAGCGAATGGGAAGAGCTGCAGGTAAAATACGAAGAATTATTGCATGAATTGGAAAATATTTAGAGGAGAAAAACGATGAATGAAAAATGGAATCCTTTAAGCGTAATTTTGCTGGCTGTTGGCATTGCGCTTGCCGGTTGGTTTATTGGCAGCGGTTTTGTTAAAAGCAGAACAGCCAATCGTTATGTTACGGTGAAAGGCGTTTCGGAAAAAGATGTTAAAGCGGACGTCGCCTTTTGGGCTATCAAATTCAGCGCTACCGATAATAATCTGCAAGTTGTACAAAACCAAATCAAAGAAAATTATAAAAAAATCCTGCTTTTCCTAAAACAATTTGACATCCCCGAAAAAAATGTGGAACTTCAACGCTTGAATGTTTCCGATTTACTAACCGATCCTTATCGCAGCGGCCCCGTAAAAAGCCGCTACATCATCACCCAAACATTAATGGTGCGCACGCAAAACGTAGACGCCGTGGTAAACGCCAGTCAGGCGGTTGGCCGTTTGGTTGATGCGGGAGTCATTCTTTCCAACAGAGAATACGATAACTCCGGGCCGACTTATCTTTTCAGCGGTCTAAACGATTTAAAGCCCCAAATGATTGCCGAAGCGACGGCCAATGCTCGCCGATCGGCGCAGCAATTTGCCAAAGATTCCGGCAGCCGTATCGCCGGCATCCGCAGAGCGAACCAAGGCGTTTTTGTAATCTTGCCGCGTGACCGCACACCCGGAGTAATGCAATCCAACCAGGTTTTCAAAACGGTAAGGGTGGTTTCAACCATTGAATATTTATTGAAAGATTAACAGCGCGGCTTTAAAGCGGCCGCCTAATCGCTCAGCGCAGCCAATATAAAGGATTAAAAGTTTTTTGATTGCCGTAAATTTCAAAATTAAGCTTACTGCCCTTCAACGAGCCTGAATCGCCGACCGTGGCAATGATTTGTCCGGTGCGGATAGGATCGTTTTTATGCACGTAAATTTCGTCAAGATGCGAATAGAGCGTATAGTATCCCTTGCCGTGATCCACAATAATCGTATTGCCGTAAACGGGCATATAAGTTATCATGCGCACAACGCCTTTGAAAACCGATTTAACCGGCGTACCGAGTACACTTCTAATTTCAATGCCGGTATTTTTAACGTAGGTTTTAAATTTTGGATCGCGATATTTACCGTATTTTGTTACCACTTTGCCGCGCACGGGCCAGGGAAGTTTCCCTTTCGCTTTTCTAAAATCGGAAAAATTAAAATTAACGGGCGCATCATTAACGGCCAAGCGTTTGTTACGCTGACGTTTACGATCAAACCCCAACAGCATCTCTTTGATTTTCTGCCGTTCGCGTTTTTTTTGTGATATTTGACGTTGATATAGCGATTCCGTCCATTTTATCTTTTTAATCAGCTTATTTTTTTGTGTTTTGCTTTGACGATATTTCTTCTCTTTTACCCTTTTATCTCTTAAATTCTCTTCCTGAAGTTTTTTTTCGGCCAGCAGTTTTTTGTGTAAAATTTCCACGCGCCGTTTTTTTCGTTTGATGGAACGAATCGTACGTTCATCCTGTTCGGCAATAATTTTAAGATAATTATAACGCACGAAAGCTTGATTGAGAGAGGATGACGTCAAGATCAGCTCCAAATTTTTAATGCGCCCGTATTTATACATATAAACGAGACGTTCGGCATACAATTGTTCCAAATTTTTCAAACGACGTTTTGTATATGACAATTCCTGATTAATGGTTTCAATTTTAACGCTAAGCAGCTTGTTTTGCTGTTCCAGAAGACCTTTACTACGGGCAATGAGGGCAATTTCATGGTCTAAGGAGGCAACCTGTTTGGCTATATCCGATTCTTTTTTATACATTCCGGACAATTTTTGTTTGAGATCGTTAATCTCCTTCTCAAGACGATTTATGGTGATTTCGTTTCTCGAGTATTTTTGTTCAATTTTATTCTGCCCGAACAACAGAAACGGTATAATGATACAATATATTATGTTTTTAAAATTCATATCCCACACTTAACGTATTGCTTACGCCCAGCGAAGAATGCCAGGCCAGCGCGTAAACAAGCCTAAAACCGTATTTTTTAAATTCAATTCCCCCGCTGTAACTGTTAACCGAACTGCGAAAACCGCTCATAATCATAAACCAATGATTCAGATGGTAATATAAACCGGCGCGGTATTCAAAATCAAATCGATTATCTTTGAAAATATCAAAATTCAATTCCATTTGATGAATCGGATTAAACGAAAAAGAAAGCGCCATATTTATCGGTAATTTTTCTTTGCTTTCTCCTATAACGCTTTCCGTGATATTTTCATACACAAAACCGACGCGAAAAGACGCATTTATTTTATAAAGCGCCGACAGAGAAACAGCATAAGATGATGCGTTGTTATAATTTTTGATTTGTAATTGATAAAAATTTATCTTACAGGCTACGGATAACGAATCGATTGTTTCAAATGCGCTTGCCGCCGACAGCGTGTATTCCGAATAAAGATTATTGCCGAAACGGTCAATGGAAAAACCAAAGGGAACTTTCCCGAAACGTAAATTTGAACTAAGTGAAATTTGGTCCAATGCGGATACAAGGTAATAGTTACGATAATACAAATCGATTTCCGAAGCGGATATAAATGATAATTTTGCCGGATTGATCATTACGGCAAAGGCTGTCTCTACGGAGGCTATTCCGCTTGAACCGGCGCCGATAAAGAGGCTTCCGCCGCCTTTGTTTTCAAAAGCGGCTCTTAACGAAGCTGAAAAAAACAGGATTAACAGCATACAAATAGAATAGATTCGCAAATTTACTATTTTCTCCGATAATATCAGACGACTATAAAATTTACACTTTCATGAATGAATATCAAAGGAAAAAATAATTTGGGGGAATTTTATGGATGTTTATCTCGACTATGCCGCTAACACGCCGATTAATCCTATCGTTTTACAAACGATGTTTGAATTTAAAAAAACCTATTTCGGCAACCCTTCAAGTCCTCACCGTTACGGGCAAAAAGTTAAATATCATATCGAAATGTCAAGAGATACCGTCGCACGATTTTTGCATTGCAACTCTGCGGAAATTTATTTTACAAGCGGCGGCACGGAAAGTAATAATCTTGCTCTTATGGGCGCGGCGCGCATGTTCCCCGAAAGTAAAAAACATATAATTGTCGCAGCAACCGAACACCCATCCGTTATCAAAACGGGGCAATATCTCGCCGAAAACGGTTTTGATGTTACTTTTATCAAACCCGACAATTTCGGAGAAATTTCCATTTCGCAAATAAAAAAAGAATGCAAAACGCAAACGGCGCTGATATCCGCGATGTATGTAAATAATGAAACGGGAATTATTAATCCTGTTGAAGAAATTGCCGATTTTTGCGACAAAGAAAATATTCTTTTTCATTGCGATGCGGTGCAGGCTGTGGGGAAAATCCCTTTGAACTTAACGTTTCTAAAAGCCGATTTATTATCCCTTTCCGCGCATAAAATATACGGCCCCGAAGGCGTCGGCGCCTTGTTTATCAGGAAAGGAACGCCTTTGGCCGGTATTCAGAAAGGAGGCAAACAAGAAACCGCGAGAAGAGCCGGCACCGAGAATGTTATGGGTATTATCGGTTTAGGCAAAGCGCTTGAGTTGTTAGACGCGGAGAATAATTTCGTTCAAACGGAAAAAATACAAGGCTATTTTGAGAGCGAGCTAAAACGAGCGCTGAACAATGTAGACATCATCGGCAGACAAACGCAGCGTTCTCCCTATATCAGCAATGTTGCCTTTAAAGGGATTGACAATACAACCATGCTGTTGAATCTCGATTTGGAGGGAATTGCAGCCTCAAGCGGTTCGGCATGCAGCTCCGGTTCGATTACAAAATCACCGGTATTACAAGCAATGGAACTGCCTTCGGAAATAATAAACGGCGCCGTTCGTTTTAGCTTCGGCAAACAAACGACGGTCGATGAAATTGATTATGCCCTGCAAAAAATAACGAACATAGTAAAGCGTTTTTCATAATAAAAAAAGCCCTCGCGTTAAAAGGGAGGGCTTAATATAACAAAAGAGGGTGGCTCATCGGATAATTACAACTTTTCCCGAATCTATTTTACTGCCGTTTATGGTTCTCACTTGAAAAATATAAAGTCCGGCATTGATGTTACGACCCGAATTATTCTTTACATCCCAGCGATATTTCACTTCGCCCAAATTTTCAACTTCAAAAACCAAGTCGCCCATCATGTTAAAGATTAACAAGGAGCCTCCCGGCGGCAAGTTTTCAAATATAATATAACTCAAGTTTCGCAGTTAATTTTTATAGCTATATCAAGGCATAATATTTTTTT
>CAYRJN010000098.1:0-14529 GCA_964424545.1 uncultured Calditrichaceae bacterium | reverse complement strand
GACGCATACCGTTTTCTCCCGAATTCTCTTCTTCGGCGACAGCCGAAAAAATGACGTTATGCGTCATGCCTTCCAAAGGATAGAGATAAACGAATGCCGCAAGCAGCGATACCAATGGCGCACCTGCGTCGTTACTGCCCAAGCCGTATAATTTACCCTCTTCCGTTACCGCTTTAAAAGGATCGCGCGTCCAGCCGGCATTGGGCTTTACCGTATCGAGGTGGGAGTTGAGCAACAAAGTCGGTTTTGTATCGTCAAAATATTTATTATAAGCGTAAATATTATTCTTTATTCGTTTTGTTTCAATTTTATACTGCTGCCGTAAATACTCTTCAATTATGCGAGAAACAGACAGCTCTTCCCCGCTTAAAGAGGGCGTTTCAATCATACGTCTTAAATTTTCTACGGCCTCGCTCAATAGAGATTCTAACATCAAACTTTACCGTCTCTTTTTTATCCTTACGTTTAAGATTCTTCTGTTTTTTTACTATTTTTGATTACTTCAGGGCGGCTGAGAGTAATTCGCGTGCATCGTCCTTTTTCAAAATTCCTGTTTTTCAACGTTTCAAAATGTGTAATATAGACATTTTTTACTCCCTGATTAAGCGAATCGAAGGCATTATCTATTTTGGGAATCATTCCAGCGGATATTATCCCGTCCTCCTTATATTTTGCGTAATTCTCGCCATTAATTAAGCGAATTAACGATTCGTCATCATCAATATTTTTTAACACACCCGTTTTTTCAAAGCAATAAATCAAATCCACATCAAAGCGCTTGCTTAACTCGCCGGCCAAAACCGCAGCAATCGTATCGGCATTGGTATTTAAAAGTCGGCCTTTACCGTCGTGCGTTAAGGCGCAAAATACCGGCGTCAATCCGCTATTCAAAATCCTTTCGATTATATGGCCGTTTACTCGAACCACATCACCGGCAAAACCGTAATCAATATCCCTCACGGGACGTTTAACCGCCAAAATGGTATCGCCGTCCGCTCCGCTCATCCCGACGGCGAGACACTTTTCGGCCTGTAATCGAGCCGTAATATTCTTATTTATCAAACCACCGTAAACCATTGTAACCACTTCAAGCGTCGCTTCATCCGTTATACGACGCCCGTGGGCCATCCGCGGTTTTATACCCATTTTGCGCAGCGTTTCCGCAGCGCTTTTTCCACCGCCATGCACTAAAATTTTCGGTTCGGAAATAGCGGCAAAATCATGCAAAAAAGCGCCGAGTTTTATTCTGTCGTCGATTATTTGCCCGCCTATTTTTACGACAGTCAACTTTTCCATGTTAGTGACCCGCAGCCAATTTAAGCACGTCGCTAAGTACGCCGGCCGCCGTAACATTAGCGCCCGCTCCCGGTCCTTTGACCACCAAGGGCGTCTCATTATAGAACTTAGTGTAAAGGGCGATAATATTGTCGCTTCCTGCCATGGAATAAAAAGGATGAGCAGCGTCCACTTCCATTAAATCTACCGCTGCCTTACCATTTTCAAATAAGGCGATATACCGCAATTTCTTTCCGTTTTTAGCGGCCTTTTGGGCTTTATCCTCCCATTCGTCATCAAATTCGGAAAGTATTTCAAAAAAGATCTCAACGGAAGCGGCATTTTTTGCTTTTTCCGGTAGCAACCCCTTCAAATCAATATCTTCAATATTCAATTGTGCGCCGGCTTCGCGGGCAAGAATCAGTATTTTCCTGGCCACATCGTTACCGGAAAGATCTTCGCGGGGGTCGGGTTCGGTATAGCCCTGCGCTTTGGCTTTTTTAACCACCGCGCTAAAGGTTTCGCTACCGTCAAAGACATTGAAGATATAACTCAATGTGCCCGATAAAATACCTTCGATACGCCTTATCTCATCGCCGCTTTTGATTAAAGACTGCATGGTTTCTATTATCGGCAATCCGGCGCCTACATTGGTTTCATATAAAAATCTTGCTCTGCTTTTTTGAACGCTTTTCCGTAATTTTTTATAAAATTTATAATCGGCTGCATTAGCATACTTATTGGGCGTAACCACAGAAACCCCGGCCTTTAACAGCTCTCCGTAATAATTTTTCATCTGCGGACTGGCCGTACAATCCACAAAAACAGCATGTTTTAAATATTGCGATTTAATATGAGAAATATATTGATTCAAATCAATTTCGGCGCCATTTTTATCGAGAACCGCCCCCCAACGAGCGGGATCAATACCGTTGACGTTCATATGCATTTTGTCAATATTCGCTACGCCGGCGATACGCAACAATTTCGTCAAATCGCCTTCCTTTCCGCCGGTATCGGCTATGAGACGCAAGAAGGTAGACCCAATTAAACCGGTTCCTACGAGAAAAATATGCAGCATATCGTCGTCGCGCTTAAAGAATTCGCGATGTATAACATTCAACGCGATATCAATATCGCCTCTATCAATTACCACGGATATATTAAGTTCGGACGATCCCTGCACGATGGCGGATATATTAATACCGTTTTTACCGAGCGTATTAAAAATGCTGCCGGCGATACCTTTTGTTTTGCGCATATTTTCGCCCACAACGGCAATTACGGCCATATTTTTTTCGATTCTTATATCATTGACGATTCCGTAATGGAGCTCGTATTTCAACTCCTCTTTTAGAGCTTTTTTGGCTTTCTTGGCGCAATCGGGCAGCACGCCTATACAAATGGAATGTTCCGAAGAAGCCTGTGAAATCAAAATAATATTAACATTTTCAACGGCGAGCGCTTTAAAAATCCGTTCCGCAATACCGGTGGCGCCCACCATTCCGCTACCCTGTATCTGCAGCAGCGAAATATTGTCTATTGTCGATAACCCTTTGATAATAAAGCCGTTGGAATCTGATTTTTTGGTAATTAACGTACCTTCGAAATGCGGGTTAAAAGTATTTTTAATAAGAATCGGAATGCCTTTATCCAAAGCCGGCTGCATCGTAGGAGGATGAATAACCTTAGCGCCGAAATGGGAAAGCTCCATAGCCTCTTCGTAGGTCATCCGCTTTACGGGAAAAGCATCGGGCACGCGTCGCGGATCGGCCGTCATGACGCCGTCAACATCTGTCCAAATTTCTATTTCATCAACTTCCAAGGCCGCGCCGAATATGGAAGCGCTCAAATCCGAGCCGCCGCGTCCCAGTGTGGTCGTCTCTTTTTTATTCGTTGACGCTATAAATCCCGTTACAATATACGCATCTTGTGCTCCGTCCAAAGATTCTTTAATATTTTTATAACTTGTTTTATAGTCGATGCGAGCATTGCCAAAATTATTATCGGTAATCAGTAAATCGCGGGCGTCCACATAACGGCTCTCGATACCTTGATCATTTAAACAAGCGTTTATGATAAACGCTGAAAAGCGTTCTCCGAAACTCATTATAAAATCAAGCGTTTTGGGCGTTAATTCTTTTACAAGATAAACGCCGTAAAGCAACTCTTCCAAATTCTTCAGCAATATTTTTAGGTGCGTTAAAACGGCGCTGCGATTGTTTACGGAAATCAAACGGTTAACAATATCCACGTGTATTGTTTGCAGTTCATCTATTAGAAATTGGTACCCTTCTTCTCCGCTGGCCGCTTTTTTTGAAGCCATGATCAAGGTATCCGTAACACCTTGAACGGCCGAAAAAATAACGACAATCTTATGACCGCTTTTTATGCGATTAATAAGAATTTCATTTACATTTATTATTCTATCCACCGAGCCGACGGAGGATCCGCCGAATTTTAATACGTTCATATTTTTTCCGTGTTATTTTCTACTGTCGCAAATTCAAGAACTATAGTTTCGCAATTTTATTGGTTAAAATGAAATACTTGCTATTTCGATATGTGACGAAAAGTATCTCCCAATCAATTAGAATATCGGTTAACGTGTTCGGCAAGCGGCCAATAGGAGCCGTTTTCTCTTAAAAGACCGATGCTTTTAAACGTAACGCGCTTGTCTCCGGCAACCCGAACATTAAATTCATATTTTGCACAGCCTGACCGGAGGCGCCCTTTAACAAATTGTCAATCATGCTGACTATCAAAAGCATGTCCTCATGCTTCTCCAAATAGATAATGGCATTATTGGTATTTACAACCTGTTTTAAATGAGGGTTTACGGAGCTTATTTGCACAAAGGGATGTGCGGCGTAATATTGTTTGTAAATTTCCAGAGCTTCTTTTTCCCCGTAATCACATTTTGTATATGCCGTAACATAAATGCCGCGCGTAAAATTACCGCGATAGGGAAGAAAATTTAAGCGCCCCGTCGTCCCATCGTTAAGAAAGTTTAACGTCCGTCCGATTTCCGTCAAATGTTGATGCGAAAACGGTTTATAGATGGAAATATTCGATTCCCTCCAACTAAAATGGCTCGTAGCCGTTAGTTTTTGTCCCGCTCCTGTAGAGCCGGTAATGCCGTTAATATGAATATCGCCGTTCAATTTTTTTTGAGCGGCAAGGGGTAGTAAAGCAAGCTGTACGGCCGTAGCAAAGCAGCCCGGATTGGCCGTTCTTTCGGCGTATTTTATCTGTTCGCGATATACTTCCGGTAATCCGTAAACAAAATTTTTATTATAACGAAAATCTTGGCTTAAATCAATGATTTTTATATGATTGGGGATATTATTCTCATTGAAAAACTTAGCCGATTCGCCATGTCCCATACATAAAAAGAATACATCCGCATCCGTTGTGAATTCCCCGCTGAATTGCATATCGCTTTGACCAAGCAGATCGTGATGCACTTCAGAAAGTTTTTTCCCTGACTGACTGCGGCTTTGTACAAATAAAATCTCGGCCTGCGGATGATTAATTAACAAACGAATCAATTCTCCGCCCGTATAGCCCGCGCCGCCGATTATACCGACTTTAATCATTTTGATCTCCGTTAACGGCACGATGGATTTTTATTTGATTGGCAAGAATTTTAGCAAAGCCTTTAGCGTCTTCCCCGCTCCAGGCCAAATTCATTTCACCGTAAGCGCCGAATTTGGGCGACATTAAATCATTCGGACTGTCAATACCGGAAATGGAGAAACGATAAGGCGTGATTTTCACGAACACTTTGCCGTTTACATATTGCTGCGAATTATCCATAAATTTTTCAATATCGCGCATCACCGGATCAAGATATTGCCCTTCGTGCAATAACATACCATACCAATCTGCCAATTTTTCCTTCCAATAAATCTGCCATTTGCTTAGAGTGTGTTTTTCCAAGGCTTCATGCGCTTTGATGATCAACACGGGCGCCGCTGCCTCAAAACCAACGCGCCCCTTTATACCGATGATGGTATCGCCCACATGAATATCACGGCCTATGCCGTACGGCGCAACAAGTTTATCCAATTCCGTAATGGCTTCAGCCGGCCGATCAAACCTTCTTTCGTTAAAACCTTTTAACTCTCCTTTTTCAAATTCAAGAGTTAAATTCATTGGATCCTTTTTGCTGACTTCGGTTGGATATGCGTCTTCCGGGAGCGGATTTTGCGACGTTAACGTTTCCATGCCGCCCACCGAAGTGCCCCATAAGCCTTTATTGATTGAATATTTTGTTTTGGACCAATCCTGATCAACGCCTTGTTGTTTGAGATAAGTAATCTCGTCGTCTCGACTTAACTGCATATCTCTGATAGGCGTTATGATTTCAATATCTGGAGCCACGGCCGAAAAGATCATATCAAACCGGATTTGATCGTTGCCTGCGCCGGTGCTGCCGTGCACAAGGCTGTCGGCGTCGATATTTTTTGCGAACTCAGCTATGGCCATAGCCTGGAAAACACGTTCGGCGCTGACCGAAAGTGGATAAGTATGATTTTTTAATACGTTTCCGTAAATTAAATATCGAATGCAGCGATCATAATATTCATCGGTTATATCTATAGTATGATGCTCTTTTACACCGAGCGTTAAAGCCCGTTCTTCTATCGCTTTTATTTCCTGAGAATCGAATCCGCCCGTATTGACTATAACGGAATAGACATCAAAATCTTTCTCAACGCTTAAATATTTAACGCAATAGGATGTGTCAAGGCCACCGCTAAAGGCTAAAACTGATTTCTTTTTCATTATCAACCTCTTCCGCTTTTTTAATTTTTATTTTTTCATTAGGATCAAAAAGCATAGCCGTACAAAGACAATGTTTACGTCCCGTTCGCGTTAATATATCGTAATTCACGCAGCTTTCACAACCTTTCCAAAAGTCTTCGTCATCGGTTAAATGATCAAAAGTAACCGGCCGATAACCGAGGCTGTAATTGATTTTCATAACCGCCGGACTTGTCGTAATGCCAAACATTTTTGCCGTGGGAAATTTTCGACGAGACAAGCGAAACGCCGCTTCTTTTATTGTTTTACCGAGATTCAAACCGCGAAATTCATCCTTCACGATTAAACCGGAATTGGCAACGAACCCCTTGTCGGCACCCCAGCTTTCGATATAACAATATCCAGCAAATTTTCCTTCTTTCGTTAAGGCGATCACCGATTTACCGTCCCGTATTTTTTCGCGGATATATTGCGGTTCGCGTTTGGCAATTCCGGTGCCGCGCACTTTAGCCGCTTCTTCTATTGTGTTGCAAATTTCCTCCGCATATTTTAAGTGCGATTCATCGGCAACAACTACCGTTATGCCGAATTTATTTTCTTCTTTTTGCATAGTCGCCTCTATAATAGTTGAAAATTTATTGATGTTATATTTTGTATCTGTTACTTACGTATATGAGAATATTATTGTTCACGGACCGAACGAATTACGGCCTTCTGCTATGAAAATTTTGCCCCGGGAGCGGGCGTCGGAAGTATGTCTTGGCGTGATGTATATTGGAAATTATTATATTTTTCATAATATTTTTTACGTAAGATTTTTTGTTCGGCACAAATATAACCAAGTATTTAAAAATTGCAAATATTTTTAAATGATAAAAAAAATTTATTTAAATCGTTTTGTATCGATTTTATGTTTTTTGATTTTATAACCGATAATTCGCTCGGTAGTATGTAATAATCTGGCCGCTTTGGTTTGATTGCCGTTGGTCATTTTTAAAGCGTCGCTGATTAACTCTTTTTCGTAAGAGGCAATCGATTCTTCCAAACCCATACGCGGCGTAGTGTTGCTGCTTTCAGCCGTTTGCAATGTCGGCGGCAAATGATAACTATGTATAACCTGATCCTGACAAACCAGTACGGCGCGTTCAATACAATTTTCCAATTCGCGCACGTTGCCCGGCCAATGATAACGCATCAACATATCAATGGCCGGCGTGGAGATACGGCGCACGGCCTTGTTAAACTGACGACTGTATTTTAACATGAAATGATCAGCCAATAGCAGGATATCCGTTTTGCGCTCTCTTAGCGGCGGCAAAAGAATGGAGAAAACATTTAAGCGGTAATATAAATCTTCGCGAAATTTTCCCTTTTTAATTAACTCTTCAAGATCGGCGTTAGTAGCGGCAATCAAGCGCACGTCCACATGCAGGGTTTCGGTTCCACCGACTCGCTCAAACTCCTGCTCTTGTAATACGCGCAACAATTTAACCTGTGTCATTGCAGTTAAATCACCGATCTCATCCATAAATATGGAACCGTCGTCGGCCAGCTCAAAACGTCCTTTTTTTCTTGAAACGGCGCCGGTAAAAGCTCCTTTTTCATATCCGAAAAATTCCGACTCGATTAAATTTTCAGGTATGGCGGCACAATTTACGCTGATAAACGGTTTCTCTTTGCGCAGCGAATTGTAATGAATGGCCTTTGCAATCAATTCTTTACCCGTACCCGATTCACCGCGAATTAAAACCGTTGTGTTTGTTCGCGCAACCTGAGCGACCATCTCATACACTTCGCGCATGGAGTGGCTATTACCGATAATATTACTGAAACTAAATTCACCCTGTAATTTTTGCTTTAACTGAATATTTTCATTAACTAAGCGTTCTCGTTCCAATATTATCTCCTGGCGCAAACGAATCGGCTGCAACAAAGCGGAAGCAACAAGAGTAAGAAATTTTTTAGCGCTGTCATAATCGCGTTTGGCGCTGTACGGTAAATTTACGATTAAAACACCCAACGTTAAATAATCGATAGAAATGGGGACGCCGATAAAGGTCTGCTCCCTATCTCTTTTGGGGTCCCATGAGCTCATACGATTTAAAAAAAGCGGTTCCTTGCTGACTTGCGGCACAACAATCGGTTTGCCGGTCTCCGCAATGCGGCCGACTAAACCCTCGCCGTATTTATATTTCGATTTGGCGATATCTACTTTAAAGCCAACCGAGGCTTCCATTGTTAATGTACGGGAATTATTATCCGCTAAAAACACCGCGCCTGATTTTATATTATAGGAGATATTTAAAATCTGTAAAACAGCAAATAACGACTCCTTTAACTCCGAAGTGCGGCTTACCGCTTGATTTATATCGATGAGTAATGTAAGTTTTCGCGATTGAATATCGGATTTTACATTTTCTTTCGCTTTTACCATTAAATTTTATCCTTATTTTTTTAATTGGAAGGCAAATATATTACATTTTTGTATTATATAAAAATAAATATACAAATTTGTAGCACAGATTCTTATCTTTTTTTATACCACCAATTGATAAATGACCAAATGACGAAAGAGAGAGCATAGCTTCACAAAGCGATTAATGAAAAAAGTATGGGTAGAATCGTCAACGTGTCATCCCTTCGAAAGAAGGAATCCGAATGTAGGCAATAGCAAGGTTTAGGTTCCCCATAGAAACATTCGGGAATAACAAGAAGGAGGAGAGTGTTAAACGAAAACAAAAATATCCAAAATTGTCATTCTTAGATAAATTGGGGAGATTAAAATTCTACCTATGCGAACTATGTACAATTCCAAAATTGAGAATAATACAAAAACAAATAAAAACGTCCGAAATGGATTATTTTTTGAAATTCCTATACAATAAAAATATTATTTTTTCTACTGTTCAGATATGGACACATGAAATAAGGGTATGGTCATCTTAAGTATTGTTTCGATCCTGTCTATGATAACAATAACATATCACTTCGATCGGAATCACCGCGCCAAGGCGCGCAGGTGGTTTTTTTATTGCGATAGAGCGGAGAAATCATAAACTATAGTATTCCCTTAAAGCAGATGATTTATCTTTGTTTTGCTTTTAAGATTCCTCTTCCGCCTATGCGGGATTGAAATGACAAGAATGGATATATCATAAAAATAATACTGAAAATATCCCGAACACGCTGCACATTCACATTCTTATCAGAACAGGATCTGTATCAATATTTATACAAATTTGTAGTAAATAATCTAATTAGTACATTTTTGTAGAACGATAAATAAGCAAGCAACTATTTACAACGGTCTTAATATATTATTTTTATTAATGATAAACAAAATGGAATAATTTGTGGCACGATATCTGTATTTGAACTTTAACTTAATTGTTAAAATTAAAAATCGTACAATATAATAATTCAGGAGATGAAAATGTCAACAAATCCATCTGTTAGACAAGAAGCAATTTTAAAAATCAGCTCAAACGGTAAAGTTTCTTTCTCACATTCGACGAAGGATGTTGCCTCCGATTTCGGCATCAATACCTTTAACGACAAAGTAATGCGCGAATATTTACCCAAAGACGCTTATCGCAAATTACGCAGTACTATTCGCAAGGGCGAAAAGTTAGATATCGGAATTGCCAATACAGTAGCGCACGCCATGAAAGAATGGGCAATTTCCAAAGGCGTTTCACATTTTACGCACTGGTTCCAGCCGCAAACCGGACTTACGGCGGAAAAACACGACGCTTTCCTTGAAGTGGACGAAGGTCAGGTAATTGAACGTTTCCGCGGCAGTCAATTAGTACAGGGCGAACCGGACGCTTCTTCGTTTCCCAGCGGCGGCTCCAGAACAACCTTTGAAGCCCGCGGTTATACCATGTGGGATCCCTCAAGTCCCGCTTTCATCATGGAAGGCCCTAACGGAGGAATTTTATGTATTCCTTCAGTTTTCATAAGCTATACAGGAGAAGCCCTTGATAAAAAAACACCACTTTTACGTTCAATGGAAGCAATTTCCAAATCGGCGTTGCGCGTGCTTCGTCTGTTCGGCAATGAATCCGTTTACCGCATTATTACAACTATCGGAACCGAACAAGAATATTTTCTTGTCGATAAATCCTTCTATAATTTAAGACCCGATTTGCAGCTTACCGGTCGTACGCTTCAAGGCGCTGCCTCGCCAAAAGGCCAACAGTTGGATGATCACTATTTCGGTTCCATCAAAGAGCGCGTTCTGTCCTTCATGCAGGACGCCGAGCATGAACTCTACAAATTAAGCGTACCTGCAAAAACGCGCCATAATGAGGTAGCGCCGCACCAATTTGAAATCGCCCCGATTTTTGACGAAGCCAATGTAGGCGCCGACCGAAATCAAATAACTATGGAAGTGTTGAAAAAAGTAGCCAACCGCCATGGATTGGCGCTCCTGCTCCATGAAAAGCCTTTCGCAGGCATTAACGGCAGTGGCAAGCATAACAACTGGTCTATCGCCGATTCCAGCGGTAATAATTTACTCGATCCGGGCGAAACGCCGGAAGAAAATTTACAATTTTTAATTTTTCTTGTCGCTACACTTAAAGCGGTTCATACGCACGGCGCTCTTTTACGTGCATCCATCGCTTCAGCCGGCAACGATCATCGACTCGGAGCAAATGAGGCCCCGCCGGCAATCATCTCCGTTTTTCTCGGTGAACGGCTTACAACAATCCTAAACGATATCCGCGACGGTAAAACAACTAAAACAGCAGAACAATATATAATCGATCTCGGCCTGAGTAAATTACCGCCGATTTTACGCGACAACACCGACCGTAACCGAACATCGCCTTTTGCCTTTACCGGTCAAAAGTTTGAATTCCGCGCGCTCGGTTCAGCCTCATCGGTATCCCTGGCCAATACGGTTCTTTCGGGCGCGGCCGCCGAAGCGATTGACTTGATAATGGATGATATCGAAAAAGAGAGGGATAAAAAAGACGCCGATCTGCATGACGTGGTATTGGACGTATTAAGGAAATATATCAAAGAAACCGATCCTATACGCTTTGAAGGCAACAACTACAGCGAAGAGTGGGAAATGGAAGCTGAAAAACGCGGTTTACCCAACATCAAAAAAACCGGTTACGCTCTGGACGCTTTGATCGATAACAAATCTTTGAAAATGTTTACGTCACAGAATATTTTCTCGGAAAATGAAATCTACGGACGTTATTACACAAAGCTCGAACAATATGTGACAAATTTGGAAATTGAAGCCGAAACATTAATCGACCTGTTAAACACAAGGGTTCTGCCGCCGGCGTTCTCGTTTCAATCACAGCTTTTAACGGCTATTTCGACAGCCATTGCGCTTGATGAAGCGTCCCTTGATGCGGCCGTTGAGGAAGAAAAGGATATTTTGGCCAAACTTGCGGCGGGAATCGCCGGAATAAGAAAGGGTATAAAGAAATTACAGGGTAAGTTAGAAGAAGCGGAAAAGATTGAAGACCTTTCACAAAAAGCTAAATTTTTCTCCGATAATATCGCCAATCTGATTGAGGAAATCAGACAGCCTGCCGATGATATTGAGAAAATCATTCCGGATGATTTGTGGACGCTTCCGAAATATTCCGAAATGCTGTTTATAATGTAACGGTAGAAAGAAAAGGGCGTGTTAAATACGCCCTTTTCTTTTATTACCAATATGGTACCAAGTGATATTTATTGTTTTATTTCGATTCATCTAAAACTCTTCTCATCATTTTGATATACTCCGGCGTTGTTCCGCAGCATCCTCCGAGAATTCCAAGATTAAAACCGGCTAATTCGCGTATTTTCGGCTCCATATATTCCGGGGTTTCGTCGTAGACATAACCATTATCCGTCAAACGGGGTTTACCGGCATTAGGCTGCCCCACAAGAGGCGTTTTCGTTAAAACCTGCATTTCTTTTAATACGGAAAGAATAACGGCCACGCCTTCTCCGCAATTTGAACCGACCAAATCGGCGCCGGCCTCCGTTAAACGCATAACGGCGGTACGAGCGTCTACGCCAAAAGATGTAAAAACCCCGTTTGCCGTAAGGTTAAAGGTCATCGTTGCCGATACGGGTAGCGAAGTCGAATCCTTGACTGCTTTTACCGCCGTTTCAGCCTCCTCAACGGACATCATAGTCTCCACAAAAATAATATCGACGCCCCCTTCGGCCAAGGCTTGTGCTTGTTCCTTAAAAGCATCATAGGCTTCGTCTGTTTTCACTGCGCCAAGGGGTTCTATCAATTCTCCCAACGGTCCGATGGAACCGGCGACAAATTTTCCTACGGGACAGACCTCTTTGGCGTTCTCCGCCGCTCTGCGATTAAACTCCCCGACTCTTTTTTCATTGCCATATTGAAAAAGACGAATTCGACTGCCGCCAAAAGTATTGGTTTCAACAATATCCGAACCGGAAGCATAATAATCGGCATGTATTTTTTTTATTATTTCCGCATGGGTCACATTATACAATTCGGGACAACTGTTGAGCGAAAGTTTTCTACGCTGCAGTTCCGTACCCATAGCGCCGTCGGCCAGAAGCGTATTTCCGTTTTTAATTGTTCGTAATATTTCGTTCATAATAATTTTACTATTTGTTTGAATTTCAGATATATGACAGCGGCAAAAAAACCGCTATTTATACCGCTGCCTCTTTTTTATTTGTATCGGAACGTCTAATAATAACATTTTTCAGACATTTCGTTATATTTTTGCAACAATCTCAATATTGTCATTTCATAAAATATAAATTTTGCATTAGCGACATTTTAGGTTTCTTTTTTTAAAGGAATGACACAATTTCTCTATTCCTATCCTTGTCGCATCTTTTACGCGGATACCTTGATCTTGCCATTTGCCGGATTTAGATTTTTCAACTTATTGGAGAACGACACATTAATGATGTTCAGTCATATTTTCAGTAACTAATTTGTCTAACTATGTTCTCAAAACATCTTGTATTTTTTTAACCAATTCCATTGGCGTAAAAGGTTTTTGTATAAAATTTTTATCTATGTCCAAAACCCCGAGTCGGGCGATGGCGTTATCGGCGTAACCGGACATATAAATCACAACTATATCAGGATAAAGCGCATAGAGCTTTTCTGCTAATTCATTGCCGTTACTATTCGGCATAATTACATCCGTTAATAATAAATCAATGGTGTTTTTATAATTCTCAACCAGTCTTAGGGCTTCCTCGCCGTCGCTCGCAGCAAGAACATGATAACCTGATCCCTCAAGAGACATGGATATTAACTCAAGAATATCCCGTTGATCTTCAACGACAAGAATTGTTTCACTACCCGTCAACTGTTCATTATTTTCTTTTTTGGGTTCTATAACGCTTGATATTTCTTGTGTTTGTGGCAGATAGATATTAAACGTTGAACCCTGCCCTGGAGAGCTTTCAACCCAAATATTTCCTCCGCTTTGTTTGATTATTCCGTAAACCGTAGCCAAGCCCAAACCGGTGCCGCGTCCCATCTCTTTTGTCGTAAAAAAAGGCTCAAAAATATTTTCGATATCCTTTCCGTCTATCCCGATACCCGTATCGCTGATCTTCAAATGCACGTAATAACCCGCTTTTGTCCCTACATGTTCTTCGGCATAATGCTCGTCAAAATATACGTTTTTGGTAACAATAGAAAGCGTACCCCCGTCTGCCATAGCGTCGTCGGCATTCGTTGCAAGATTCATAATTATCTGTTCCATTTGCAGGGGATCGGTTTTTATATTTTTTAAATTATCATCCAATTCCACTTCAAGATTAATGCTTTCTTTTATGACCCGCTTTAAAATACTTTCCATTTTCCGGATTATATCGTTTAAATTGATCACTTCCGCCCTAAGTATCTGTCTGCGGCTGAATGCCAACAACTGGGCCGTCAATTGCGAAGCGCTTTGAGCAGATTGTTTGATATGGTTTAATTTTTTACAAAGATCGTCATTATTTCTACAGGAGGCTATTAAAATATCCGTATAGCCGCTTATAACCGTTAATAAATTATTAAAATCATGAGCAACGCCGCCGGCCAAAAGGCCAACCGCTTCCATTTTTTGAGATTGGCGAAGCTGTGCCTCCATTTTCTTATAATCGCTGATATCTCTCGCTAAAGCTTGCGTTCCGATAAACGTTTTTTCATTAGGCGAATCGGATTTATAAATTCCTTCCGCTTGCAATAAAAACACTTTATCATCGTACAATTCTTTGCTGCGCACTTCAAAAGAGACGGACTTTTGATCGGACGTTAACAATCGTAATTCAAATGATTTTGTCCGCCTTTCTCCCGTTCTGCGTTCTTTAACGCAGTATTTTGCTTTGTCCAAATCATCAGGATGTACAAGTTCATATATATCTTTGCCAAGCAGGTCATTTGGTTCATAATTATAATTTTTAATAACATCATTAATGTATGTAATCTTTCCCTCGGCGTCAAGACGATAAACAATATCGGGAATAGTATTG
>CAYRJN010000097.1:0-14544 GCA_964424545.1 uncultured Calditrichaceae bacterium | reverse complement strand
TTGTTTGTTTGTTTGTAGGCGGAGGAAGCCGCTTTCCGGCGGATTCAAACAAAAAACGTTTTTATGCGAATATTTTATCATACATTTTTTCAAAAGACAGGCCCCGCCGTTGAGACTTCTTTAAACGATTAAAAATATTTCAAACATTATTATTACAACAGGATTTCATCAGCGCTTTCAATATAAGCAGGCCTGCAACTATTTGTCAAGTGAAAAATATATTTTTTTTTACCCGACCATTATTTCTGCTTCCGCGTCCCACTCTTTTCTCTTTAAATACGGATAAAACGCCTTGAATAATTGTATAAGTTGATTTCAAACTACCCTTATCCGATTTCCCGGTTCATCGGTCACATATCCAATTTGCCAGCCTTCATAAGGATAGCCGGACTGCCGCAGTTCTTCCAAAAATAGACGCGCATCGCTCTCCGTTAAGGAAAAAATCAAGCCGCCGCTCGTTTGCGGATCGAATAAGATATTAAATTCAGGATCTTCAAAATTATCATAACCGCTGAGTCGATTAACCACAAAATTACGATTATTATAAAATCCGCCCGGTAAAAATGCATACTCTTTTATATATTTATGCAAGCAATTAAAACGCGGCAAATTATCCTTTTCCAACTCAATGGTCAAGTCGTTATCCCCCAGCATCTCGCTTAAATGACCGGCCAGACCATAGCCGGTTACGTCCGTACAAGCATGAACGTCATATTTATCCTGTTGTAATATTTCCGAGGGAATTTTATTCAGAAGCTGCATACTGGCAACAATTTCATTAACATCTTCTTCGGGGGCTTTTTCATGCTTTAAGGCGGTCGATACCGCTCCCGTTCCAAGCGGTTTGGTCAATATGAGCACGTCGCCTTCCCGAATCGTATCGTTGCGCCAAATTTTATGGGGATTCACGATTCCGGTCACCGCCAAACCGTATTTCAATTCTTGGTCTTGTATGGTATGCCCCCCTGAGATAACGCACTGCGCTTCTATGGTTTTTTCGGCGCCGCCGAGAATTATTTTTCGCACAATTTCGGGCGTAACTTTCCCCTGATGAAAACCGATAACATTCAAGGCGGCAACGGGTCGTCCGCCCATAGCGTAAATATCGCTGATGGAATTGGCCGCCGATATGCTGCCGTACTGATAGGGATCATCCACAACAGGCGTGAAAAAATCTATCGTATTGATCACTGCCAAATCATCCGATATTTTATAGACGCTGCCGTCGTCGCCCGTTTCAAACCCGATTAACAACTGATCGGTTTCATATACGGGTAAATCATGTATTATCTTATCCAGAACCTCCGGATCAATTTTGCTCGCTCAACCGGCGCAGGCTACAAGAGCCGTCAACTTAACCTTTTTTTCCATATTAAAAATAGCTGTTCCGTTTAATTAAATATTCCGTTAAAGCCTTATCGTAAGGCATATCCGTAGTCAATAATTTATAATCGATCTTATTATTGAGCAAATTGACTTTATAAAATTCTATAAAATTTTCGATGCTTTTTTGGTACGTTTCTTTGATAAATTCCGGCTGCGTTTTAATAAATTCGCCGCTTTCCAAATCTTTAAATAATACATCTCCCGAAAATTTAAAATCGACTTCCTGTCTATCGAGAATATGAAAAACAATAATCTCATGCCCGTAAAAACGAAAGGTTTTCAAACCGTTCAAAACTTCCTCCGGATCGTCCAACAAATCCGAAATTATGATAATCAAGCCCCTGCGTTCAATTTGTTCGGCTATTTGGTTAAGCGAGGCGCTGATATGCGTATCGTTCCCATATTCCGCCTCGTCTATGGTTAAAAGTAGTTGGTTTATATAGGAATGCGCTGTGCGCGGCGGCATTTTCTTTTTAACTTGTTCGTCAAATATGATAAGGCCCGTGGCGTCGCGCTGACGGATCATCAAATAAGCCAAAGCCGCGGCAAGATAGGCGGCATAGTCGGATTTTTTAATATCGCCGTGGCCATAGAGCATCGATTTGGATACATCCAGAATAATATGACAGCGTAAATTTGTTTCCTCTTCAAATTGTTTTATATAATAACGATCGGTGCGCGCATAAACTTTCCAGTCAACATATTTAAGATCGTCGCCCGGTAAATAGGGCCTCCGCTGTGAAAACTCTACGCTAAAACCGTGAAAAGGACTTTTATGCAATCCGGTCAAATAGCCTTCCACAATGTAGCGAGCGATTAATTCCAGATTACTCAATCCGGCCAAGGCTTCCGGTTTTAAATATTTCATTAAATCATTGTCAGGCAAAAGAACCCTCGTTAATCAATTTTTATCATTTTACAACCGCCGAAAACGAACAACCAATCATTACAATTCATCAACATTTAAATCGTTTTGTCTCGCGGCAACCGTCACCGTATTTTGCATTAACATAGCAATGGTCATCGGCCCGACTCCGCCCGGCACCGGCGTTATTTTTTGAACATAAGAAGCCACTTCGTCAAAATCCACATCGCCCACCAAACGATAGCCTTTGTCATTATCCGCGTCAATGCGATTGGTACCTACATCTATAACCGTGCAATTCGGATTGAGCATCTCTTTTTTGATAAATTGTGGTACGCCCATGGCGGCGATTAAAATATCCGCCTGTCGCGTTATGGCAGGCAAATCTTTGGTACGGCTATGAACGACGGTAACCGTGGCATTGGCGTATTGATTCTTTTGCATCAATAAATTGGCTGCCGGTTTACCTACAATGTTGCTGCGACCCACAATCACCACATGTTTACTCTCTGTGCCGATTTTATAATATTTAAGGATTTCAACAACGCCCGCCGGCGTGCAGGGCAATACATAAGGCGCGCCGTTAACCAAAAGCCCCACGTTGTGCGGATGAAAGCAATCCACATCTTTTTTGGGATTGATGAATTCGATTACTTTTTGCTCGTCAATCTGTTTCGGTAAAGGCAATTGTACCAATATTCCATGATTGGACGCATCGTTGTTCAATTTATCGATCAAAGACAGCAACTCTTCCTGCGGCGTTTGTTCATCAAGACGGATAGTATCGGATAATATGCCTAATTTCTCACAGGCTTTTCCTTTCATGCGCACATAAACTTGAGAAGCAGGATCCGTACCTACCAAAACGACCGTTAACTTGGGATTTATACCCTTCTCTTTTAATTTTTCAACTTGAAGTTTAACGCGTTCTTTGACGGCTTGCGCCACTTCTTTACCATCTAAAATTTTATCTTCGTTCATAATTCTACCCTTACCAAATGGATTTATTATAAATATTTATTGTCTCTTTTTAATAACTTTTTCACATGGAACATTAAAAAACGGAACACCTTTACGCCTTTGGCGCGAGCACGCTCCCATAGGAGAAAACGCTAAATAGTTGTCATTTCGCTATGGGTTTAACCGTAATATAAACGGTAATTATTCTTCAAGCGACTAAATTTACAGAGTTTTCCATGTTTAGATTACGATTAAACCGTTCGGGGAAATACCATTTATTTGCCATCGATTTATCCGACTTCGACACTAAGCAAAATCGAAGGCTCTGAATTCGCGAATGGTTGTAACCTTAACTTGTCCCGGATATTCAACGTCTTTCTGGATTTTTTGGGCGATATCGGCGGCTAACTGGTGAATTTCCGCGTCGTCCACTTTTTCATGATCAACGATTACCCGCACTTCTTTTCCGGTCTGGATAACATAAGCATTCAACACCCCTTCAAATGATTGCGCAATTTCTTCCAACGATTCCATGCGATTGATAAAATTTTGCACTACTTCGCGGCGCGCTCCAGGGCGGACACTGCTGATTTCATTGGCAACCTGCACAACGACGCCGATAGGAGAAATCAATTCCACATCGCCGTGATGTCCGGCAATAGCATTTTGAATGATGGGATGCTCTCCGAATTTTTTAGCGAACTCATACCCCAGTTTTGAATGGCTGCCTTCGGAAGTGCGTTCAACAGCCTTGCCGATATCATGCAGCAAGCCGGCGCGCTTGGCCATGCTTTCGTCAAGATCAAGCTCCGCGGCAATTATTCCGGCAATTTGGGAGACTTCTTTGCTGTGCTGCAATACATTTTGTCCGAAACTGGTGCGGAAACGGAGCTTGCCAATCATCTGGATAACATCGAAATTCATGATGTGAACGCCCGTTTCGAGCAGAGCCTGTTCGCCCAATTCCGCAAAATATTGTTCCATCTCTTTTTTGGTTTTATCGTATGTTTCTTCAATTCTTCCCGGATGGATACGTCCGTCGTTGACCAGCTTTTCCATAGTGATGCGGGCCAGCTCGCGGCGATAGGGATCGAAACAGCTTAAGATAATTTGCTCCGGCGTATCGTCAACGATCACATCGGCTCCGGTAACCACTTCAAAGGCGCGGATATTGCGCCCTTCCCTGCCGATTATACGTCCCTTCATATCATCGGACGGCAATGATACGCTGGATACGGTCGACTCGATAGCAAAGGTCCCTGCGGTTTGCTGAATGGCCGAAATAACAATATTTTTCGATTGGGTTACGGCTTCTTTTTTAGCGTCTTCCATTATTTTATAAATCATGGACGACGCTTCCTCTTTAGCGTCGTCTAGCAAATTTTCCATCAAAATATCTTTGGCTTTTTCTCGAGTTAGGCCGGAAATTTGTTCTAACTTTTCATTCTGTTCCCGCAGCAACTCTTCCAATCTTCTTTTTTGAATATGTAATTGGTTCTCTTTTTTATGCTGCTCTTTTTGGCGTAGAAAAATCTCTCGTTCTTTTTTTTCGATTAGGTCCGCTTTGCGGTCTAAGTTATTCTCGCGGTTGGTTAGATTTATTTCAAACTGCTCCAGCGATCTTTTACGGTTTTTAAACTCATCATTCATCTGCTGGCGTTTATTAAAAATTTCTTCTTCCGCTTCTAACAATTTTTCTTTTTTAAGATTTTCCGTCTCGGTTTTAGCCTCATCCAACAGTTTATCAGCGGTTTTTTTGGCAGCGGAAAGACTGTTTTTCCCATAATGGGAGTTAACAAACCACCCAAGCAAAGCGCCGATAACAAAAAGAGCCGCCCCTCCGATAACTACGACTAATGCCATCTATTATTCCTTCTATTTTAAGATATAAAAAAACCCTGTATCCCGCTCCGCACTAAGATAAGAATCTTGCCTCAACATGATGGGTGCCCGCCTAAACGGTTCATGCTTCCTCTCCCGAAGGTGGCTTGCAATAGTCGTCAGAGCTAAGCTCCCTGCTTTAATAGTGTTGATCCTTATAGTACCGGATGAATACAGGGTTAATTATAAAAACAATTGAACCTTAATTTCCCAAAACGTCCTGCAATGTTCGGTTCATTTTTTCTGTTTTTTGATTTAACCTCTCAATTATTTTCTTTTTATGGGCACGCTCCTGAAATAACTCATCTGCAATATTTAACGCCGCCAAAATTGCCAGCTTAGTTGATGCTTTAAATGATTGGTTTTTATCAATGTTACGCATCTTTTTATCGACATATTCGGCAACTTCTTTTAAATAATCTTCATTGTTATCTGCCACTAATGAGTATTCATTTCCAAAAATATTTACTTTTAATTGGCCAGGAGCCATTAACGCTTCCTCATAATATCGTGATCAACACTCTCATAAGCCGGCCGCTTCAATCTCCAGCTTTTCAAGCAGAGCTTTTAATCGTTTCGCAGCCCTGCCGTTCTTCTCTCTTAATTTATCATTTTCCGATTTAAATTCTTGTAATTCGTCAAATTTAGGGTTGTTGATTTCACCTTTGTATTTTAATTTTTGTTTTAATATACTATTTTCTTTCTTTAAATCTAAATATTTTTTTATTAATAAGTCAATCTGTTTTTCAAGATTGTCAAGTCTTTCATTTTCCATGATCACTATTTTCTTAGAGTGATATCAAATTTCTTCTGTGTTTTGTTGATAATATTGAAAAAATGTTTATCAACTTCTTTATCGTTCAACGTCCTTTCCTGAGATTGAAATTTCATACGAACGCCAAGACTGACATTGCCTTCACCCACGCGACCGCCTTTAAAGATATCGAAAACATCCACATTAATCAGATATTTACCACCGATCTTATAAATATACTCAACAATTTCCCCCGACGCCATACCTTCGGGAATTACAAAGGCAATATCTCTTTCGGAATAAGGATACCGTGAAACCGATTTATATTTACGTTCCAATTGAATATTTTCAATTAAATAATCAACATCCAATTCAAACATATAAACCGCATTGTCTATTCCAAAGAACTTACATACTTCGTCGCTCAGTCTGCCGCAGCTGCCGATAATTTTGTCATCGGCTTTTATAACAAACGCTTCTTCCTTTAATAAGTAATCACTCTTATGATATAAAAATATTTCAACGTTGTCAAGAAATATTTTACTTAAAAACTGTTCAAACAGACCTTTTATATCATAAAAATCAACTTTATCATGGGGCGCGTTCCACGACTGAAGATAACGATGTCCCGTAATAGCGGCGCTAAGCATATACGGTTGATTCGGCAACTTTCCTTCTTTATAATCCGTGAAAACGCGGCCTATTTCAAAAAAACGAACATCGGGCATATTCCTGTTAATATTATATTGAATGGTTTTTAATAAACCCGGCAGCAAAGAGGGACGCATTACGGCCATATCGTCGCTGATAGGATTTAGAATCTTCACCAGGCCATCTTTCGCAAAAAAGTTCACTTCGTCTTCGCTGAGCATGCCATTGGTAAAGGCTTCCGTCAACCCGATTTCAGTCAGCGTATTGCGCAGAAAAGCGATGATGGTTTCTCCTTTTTTCTGCTCGATTGCATAGGGCACAGCCGTATAACTATTGCTCGGCAGGTTGGAGAAATTAACCAAACGAGCGACCTCTTCAATTAAATCAATCTCTTTTTTCAAATCGACTCGAAAAGTCGGCACAATGATTTTACCTTCTTTTTCTTTTAACCCGAGACGCATCAGTTTTTCTTTGATGATTTTTTCATCCAAATTTGAACCTAATACACGATTCACCCGCCGAGGCCTGAACGGGATTTCAACTTCTTCAACTTTACAAGGATAATTGTCAACGATCTCATTCGCCACGGCGCCTTCGGCTAATTCCGATATTAAGGCTGCCGCGCGGTTGAGGGCGTACGTTACGCCTTCGTTAGGATCGGCTCCACGTTCAAATCGCTGAGAAGCATCGGTGCTTAAACCGAGTCTTTTGGAGCTTACGGCAATGCGTTCCGGTTTAAAATAAGCGCTTTCCAATAATATATCTACCGTTGAATCGGTTACCTCCGAATTGAGACCGCCCATAATTCCCCCGATGGCAACAGGCTTGTTTTTATCGCAAATTAACACCGTATTTTCGGGCAATTCGCGTTCTTTTTCATCAAGGGTGGTAAATTTTTCGCCTTTTTCACTGCTACGAACATTTATTTCCGGCCCGTCAATGTAACGTAAATCAAAAGCATGCAGCGGATGTCCCGTTTCAAACAACACGTAATTGGTTATATCCACCACATTATTAATAGCCCGCAAACCGATAGATTCAAGACGGCTTTTGAGCCATTCCGGACTCTCTTTTACGGTTACGCCTTTTATGACTCTCGCCGCATATCGCGGGCAACCTTCCGCATCATGAATGTTTACGGTAACGATATCTTGTGCTTTTATATTTTCATCTTCCCGAAGATTTATTTGCGGTTTTTTTAACGGGTTGCCAGTAATGGCCGAAATTTCGCGAGCAATACCGTACATACTCAAACTGTCGGGACGATTTGGGGTAATAAAAAGATCGAAAATATAATCCTGTTTTTCCGATAAAACCTCTTTCACATCCTCGCCAAGAGGATAATTCTCTTCGAAAGGCCAAATTCCTACCGATTTGCGTTCCAGCCCCAGTTCCTCTTTAGAACAGATCATCCCATAGGATTCAACGCCGCGGATTTTCGCTTTTTTTATTTTGAACCCACCGGGTAAAACAGCGCCTACCAGGGCAAAGGGCACAATTTGTCCTTCCGCTACATTGGGAGCGCCGCAAATCACCTGATATGCCACCTTTCCATCGCTTACTTTACACAGCGACAGCTTATCGGCATCGGGATGTTTTTGCACTTGTAGCACTTTTCCGACAACCACGCCGGAAAACTCCTGAATTAGCGGATATAACTCTTCCACCTCAAACCCGACATTGGTCAGTTTTTCCGCCAGTTCTTGCGGGCCGTAATCGAAGTCCACATATTCTTTTAACCAGTTGTATGATATTTTCATAGTTCTGCCATTAAAATTGGTTTAAAAATCTCAAGTCATTTTCAAAAAACATACGAATATCGCTGATGTCATATTTCAGCATCGCTATGCGGTCGATGCCCATACCAAAAGCATAACCGGTATATTTTTCCGCATCATAGCCGACCGCTTCAAAAACATTGGGATGGACCATACCGGCTCCCGAAATCTCTAACCAACCGGTGTTCTTGCATACGCGACAGCCTTTGCCGCCACAAAAAACACAATTAAAGTCATATTCAGCGCTTGGTTCCGTAAATGGGAAAAAACTCGGTCGAAAACGCACTTTGGCCTCGCTTCCGAACATTCGTTTGGCAAAGGCTTCGATTACGCCTTTTAAATCGGCAAACGTTACGTCTTCGCCGACTACCAGCCCTTCAACCTGATGGAAAAAGGGCGAATGCGTGGCATCGGGCGTATCGCGACGATAAACGCGCCCAGGAGCAATCATGCGAATAGGCGGCTTGCTGCTTTCCATTACCCGTATCTGTACCGGCGAAGTATGCGTGCGCAATACAATATCTTCGGTAATATATAAAGTATCCTGCATATCGCGTGCGGGATGCGATTTGGGAATATTCAATGCCTCGAAATTATAAAAATCCGTTTCCACTTCCGGGCCGTCTTCGATTGTAAACCCCAGACTTCTAAAGATATCTTTAATCTCATCCGCCGTTTGGATTAAAGGATGTTTGCGTCCCACAAATGATCTCCTACCGGGCAGACTTAAATCGATTTGTTCGCTCTTTTTTAAATCGGCCACTATTTTATCGGACACCCGTTTATAAGCGGCGTCAAGCTCTTTTTTCAACTCATTAAGCGCCTTACCGAGCTGCGGTTTCTCTTCCCTGGCCGCCGTAGCCATTAAAGCAAAAGCATTGGCCACCAGCCCCTTGCGTCCCAAGAACTTAACCCGAAAAGCTTCAAGCGCTTCTTTGGAATCGATTTTTTCAATTTCCTTTCGAAAACTGTTTTTTATCTCTTCAATTTGTTTAAGCATTTTCAAACTCGAGTTGGTTTATCTTATAATATTGAAATTTAAAAAATAATACGATTCAAACCTTTTCATTATTATTTTGTAATATTCTAAATTTTAATATCGGAATTTCAAGAGCTAATCTGTTTGCAACATTTTCAACATTATTTTTAGAATATTTTTCGTATTTGTACAATTTTCTTTTTTCCGATTGAATCGAAAAATGACACGTTGACGACGGAACGCCCCGCGTTTTGATCAATTTATCACGCTATGTTCCGAATAGTTTGCCGGCGCAATAATGTTCAATCGTTTTAATCTGTAAAAATAAGCGTCTATATGCATCGAACCTTCGAAAATTAAAAAAAAAGGAAGCTCAATAATTTTGATACTTCCTTTTAATGTAATTTCAATTCTTCACATACAAAACTGAAGAAAACATCATATTTTGAGCATATTATGCGGTTACTTTTTTGACCAACTGCTCAAAGCTAAGCGGATCGTTAATAGCCATATCGGAAAGTGTTTTTCTATCCAGATCGATTTTAGCCTGACTAAGCGCGTTAATGAATTTGGAATAACTAACGCCGTAAGCGCGACAAGCGGCATTAATACGCGCGATCCACAAGCGGCGAAAGGTTCTTTTTTTCGCTCTTCTATCGCGATAAGCATACTGCCATCCTTTTTCCACCTGATCTTTGGCGGTGGCATAAAGACGGCCTTTACCGAGTTTATACCCTTTGGCTGCTTTTAAAACCTTTTTATGACGTTTTTTTGCAGCGACATTATTGGTTGCACGAGGCATTTTTATCTCCTATCATCTTAATTTTATTTCAAAATCATTTTATGAACTCTCGGAGCGTCCGCGCCGGAGATCAAAGTCTCTTTTCTCAAGTTACGTTTTCTTTTGGCGGATTTCTTGGTCAAAATATGACTGTGATACGCCGAATGTCTCTTAATTTTTCCGCTCGCCGTTGTTTTAAAGCGTTTGGCAGCGCCTCTATTTGATTTCATCTTAGGCATAATATTTTTTTCCTTTCTATTTTTTAACCAATATCATGGTCATGTTTCTTCCTTCAAACTTTATAGGATTCTCTATTTTGGCTACATCCTCAAGCATCTCTTGCACGCGCTCCAGTAACTGACGGCCGAATTCTTTATAAGCCAACTCCCTACCGCGAAACTGAACGGTGAATTTTACCTTATTCTTTTGCTCGAGAAACTCACGCGCGTGTTTAACTTTAAACTCCAAATCATGCGTGTCGGTTTTAGGCCTCATTCGGATCTCTTTAACAACGATAGTATGCTGCTTTTTCTTATTGATTTTCTCTTTTTTGCTCTGTTCGTAAATATACTTGCCGTAATCCATTATTTTACAAACAGGAGGTTTAGAGTTGGGAGAAACTTCCACAACATCCAACCCTTTTTCTTCCGCAATCTTAAACGCTTCTTCCAAGGGAACAATTCCCACTTGCGTATTTTCATCAATCAGGCGCACTTCCTTGGCGTCGATCTCGTCGTTAATTCTAACTTTGTTTTTCGAGATTTTTATTCTCCTTTGTTAAACCGCATGCTATTTATTTAATAGAGCCGTTAAGCTCTGAAGATCCATTTGCCCCAAATCGCCGTCGCCTTTATGCCGCACGGAAAGTTTTCCCGCTTCCACTTCTTTGTCCCCAAGTACAATCATATATGGAATTTTTTGCATTTCGGCGTTACGGATTTTGTAGCCGATCTTTTCGTTGCGCTCGTCAATTTCAACGCGGAATCCCTTGGCGCGCAACTCATTGACGATTTTACGCGCATATTCGAAATGCCTGTCCGCAATGGGCAGGACTTTTACCTGCACCGGCGCCAGCCAAAGAGGGAAATTTCCGGCATAATGCTCGATTAATATGCCGAAAAAGCGCTCAAGCGAGCCCAGCAACGCACGGTGTATGGTTATGGGACGTCTCCGTTCGCCTTCCGAGTCCACATAGGCTAAGTCGAAACGCTCGGGTAAGTTAAAATCGACCTGTATGGTGGAACACTGCCAGGAACGTCCGAGAACGTCTTTAATTTTTATATCTATTTTGGGCCCGTAAAAAACCCCTTCGCCGGGATCAACCGTAAAATCGATGCCTTTTAACTCCATCGCCTTGCGTAAGGCCTCGGTGGCATGCTCCCAGCTCTCTTCGCTGCCCACAAATTTTTCCGGCCGCGTGGAAAGATAAACATCATACTCACTAAATCCAAATTTAGAAAGCATACGCATGGTTAAATCAAGAACATCCTGTATTTCCGCAGTCAATTCTTCGGGTTTACAGTAAATATGAGCGTCATCCTGCGTAAAACCGCGCACACGCATTAGGCCGTGCAAAACGCCGGAGCGCTCATAGCGATAAACGGTGCCCAGTTCGGCGTAACGCATAGGCAGATCGCGGTAACTGCGAATTTGCGAGTTGTAAATCATCATATGAAAGGGGCAATTCATGGGTTTTAATTGATAATCAACCTCATCCACCGACATGGGACTAAACATATTTTCACTATAAAAGCCGGCGTGCCCGCTACGTTCCCACAGTTCGTATTTGGCGATATGCGGCGTATTAACCAAATCATACCCACTAAGCAAATGCTCTTCTTTCCAATAGGATTCAATGATATGACGCATTAACGCGCCTTTAGGATGCCATAAAATCAATCCGCTGCCGATCTCATCCTGAATGCTGAACAGATCCAGCTCACGGCCCAATTTACGATGATCCCGTCTTTTGGCCTCTTCAAGACGATGCAGATGCTGCTTTAACAGTTTTTTATCGGGATAATTGGTGGCATAAATACGCTGCAGCATTTTATTATGTTCATCGCCTTTCCAATAAGCTCCGGCTACCGATAATAATTTAAAATTTTTTCCGAGATAACGCGTAGAAGGTACATGCGGCCCGCGGCATAAATCGGTAAACTCGCCCTGAGTATAAGCACTGATATCGCCTTCCAATTCGTTGATAAGATCAATCTTGAGAAATTCGTTATGTTTTTTAAAATATTCGAGCGCCTCGTTTTTATCCTTATAAACGGTGCGTTTAATGAGATAATCTTCATCCACGATCTTGGCCATCTCTTTTTCGATTTTCTCGAAATCGTCGGGCGTTATGGTATGCTCAAGATCGATATCATAATAAAACCCATCGGCTATGGGCGGACCGATTCCAAGCTGCGCTTCGGGATAGATTCGTTTTATAGCTTGAGCCATTAAGTGCGCCGAGGAATGCCAGAAAACGTCATAGCCCTCTTCGTCTTTAATTGTGATAATTTTTATTTCGCCCGATTCCTGCAACGGTTCGTTAATATGCACAAACCCGCCGTTTATTTTAGCCGCCAAAGCCTTTTTAGATAGCGAATTACTGATGGATTTAGCGATTTCTAAAGGCGTTACTCCCTTATCGAACTCTTTTTGCGAGCCGTCGGGAAACGTTATGGTAATTTTATCCAAAATAATCTCAATTTAATCATGGTTATTAAAATAAACCACGGGTTAACCCGCGGTAATGTGGGACGAGAGAGATTTGAACTCACGACCTCTACGATGTCAACGTAGCGCTCTAACCAACTGAGCTACCGCCCCATAAAAAACAAGCAAGGAATTTAATGTTTAACGCTAATAAAATCAACCATTTTATTATTAATTATTGATTTTTTTTTATATCTCCCTAAAATAACATTAATAGACATCTTCCTTAACCCAACTTGGCTATTTAAAAAAAATCGCCAAAATTTTACATTTTTTTTGAGTAGTAAAAAGAGATAACCTATTGTTTTTATTGATCTAAATATTTTTAAAGCATCTTTGTAGTGCTGTACGGGCTATTGGCATATATCCCCTTTTTTCGTATATTATATCTATGTTTATTCGTACAGTTAAAAAACAACGCAGCAAGAACGCTAAATCCTTTATGCAATTTAACCTCGTTCAATCCGTTAGAATTAACGGGAAGGTTAAACAGAAAATTATTCTATATCTCGGCTCCGATCCACTTCTTAGAGATCCGGATAATAGAAAAATTGTCCTAAGAATGCTTAAAGGGAAAATTTTTAAACAAAACGATTTGTTTGATTATAATGCCCCAAGACAGTTAGTTGAGCTTGCCGATGCTCTTTATCAAAAATATTTAGTAAAATACGGGGATAATGCCGATGAAAAGGTCTCCATTCCACCGCCTGCCGACAAGGGCGATTATCAAGAAGTTGATGTGAAAAATGTACAAAATTATGATGTTAAAGAATTCGGAGCGGAGAATTTATGCAAACAAGTATTAGATAAACTTTCCTTCAAAGAGATACTTAAACCCACCTCCATGACAAGCGAGCAAATCGATAAAGCTTTGATTGCCATTACCGCTCGGGCAATTTATGCCAAATCGGAATATAAAACGGCTCAAATTCTTGAAGATAACAGCGCTTTGAAAGAGCTCTATGATTATGGAGAACAGATAACGTATAAACAGTTATACTCTATAGCCGACAAATTATATGAGCATAAAGAACAGATAGATAAAGCTTTGTATGAACGTATTACCAATATGTTCGATATAGATGATAAGCTGGTCATATTTGATATAAGCAATACGTATTTTGAAACAAGTAAAAGAGAAAGTAAAATAGCCAAGTACGTGGCAAGTAAAGAGAAGCGTTATGATTGTCCTATAGTGGTTTTTACGGGTGTAATCAATTCCGAAGGCATAATACGACATTCGCGTCTATATGAAGGTAACAAGCCGGATTCAGGGACTTAAAGGATATGATAGAAGATTTGGAGCGTTATTCATCAAGGGGTAAACGCAAGACGGTAGTTATGGATGCGGGTATAGCGACGGAAGAGAATTTGTAATTATTAAGGGAAAAGGGTTATTTATATTTGGCCGTATCCCGGAAACGGTTGAAAGATTATCCATTGGATCGATTAAATTTTAAGGAAGTTAAATCAAGGGACGGATTACGGATTAATTTACAACTATTTAAGGCGCAAGGTTACAGCGACAGGTTTATGTATGTAGAGAGTGAACAAAAGCGAAAGAAAGAAGAGTCGATGGATAAGAAGTTAGCAGGGCGTTTTGAGCAGGAGCTGGAATCAATCGGCAATGCGCTAAGTAAAAAAGGGGGCACAAAAAGGATACACAAGGTATGGGAACGTATCGGCAGAGCAAAGGAACGCAATAAATTAGTGAGTTCAAATTTCGAGATAACGGTAAAGGAGAAGGATGGCAAGGCTACGGATATAAATTGGAGAATAAAAGCGAATAAAGTAAAAGAG
>CAYRJN010000096.1:12482-14693 GCA_964424545.1 uncultured Calditrichaceae bacterium | reverse complement strand
CGGATTTTATTTTCGATTTTATCACTACCAGCGATGATACGCAATTCTCCGAACAAGAAACGGATTACAGGAATTTTGGAAAATAGTATTTGCATATGGATTAAAGTTAGGATTGTAAAAAGCTATCAATATGAACATGCATTTAAAAGAAAAGTTGTCGCGGATACCTCTCAAACCCGGTTGTTATCTCTTTAAGGATAAAATGGGGACGGTTATTTATGTAGGTAAGGCCGGTATGCTGCGTAATCGCGTGCGATCATACTTTGCGCAGTCTCGTCCACAGCATCCCAAACTTTCTGCCCTGGTTAAACGCATTGTTGATATTGAATGGATCATTACGGATTCGGATGTGGAGGCGTTGATTCTTGAAAACAATTTGATTAAGGAGTATAAACCTCGTTACAATATTGATCTGAAAGACGACAAAACCTATCCCCATATTCGCATAACCAATGAAGATTTTCCGCGTATTTTTATTACCCGTAAAGTAATACGAGACGGTTCGACCTATTTTGGACCTTATACCAATGTAAAGAATGTGCGTTATGCCCTTAAAACGTTAAAAAAAATATTTCCGGTGCGTTCCTGCGCGCATTCGCTTAAGCCGCGGGTTATACAGGCTAAGAAAATAGATCTCTGTTTGGATTATTATATCGGCAAATGCAAAGGACCCTGTCAAGGATTACAAAGTGCGGTGAACTATGATGCGATGATTGATAAAATAAAACATTTTTTAAAAGGAAAAACCGATGAATTATCGCAGGAATTACGCGATGAGATGCAGCGGTTATCGGATGAATTAAAATTTGAAGAAGCGGCGCGGACGCGCGATAAATTACAGGCGCTTGAGAATTATCGCAATGCCCAAAAAGTAGCTTTAAGTGATTATAAAGATCGTGATTTTATAGCTTTGGCTAAAGAAGACGACGACGCTTGTATTGCACTTTTTAAAATTAGGGAAGGGAAGATTGTAGGACGGCTGCATTTTTATTTAAGTCGTGTTGAGTGGCAGAAAACAAGAGAGATATTGCAGTCTTTTTTAAATCGCTATTATACCGATAGCGAAGATATCCCGCGCGAAATCTATTTACCGCAGGATATTGAAGAACGAGATATTTACGAACAATGGCTGCGTGAACAAAGCGGCGAAAGGGTAACAATTCATATCCCACAGATCGGCGAAAAGAAAAAATTAATGAATCTTTGCGTAAAAAACGCCGATTATCTGTTGCAGGATTTAAAGCTGCAAAAAATGAAGCGGCAAAACTATATTCCGCATTCGGTTGCGGCGCTGCAAAGGGATTTGAGTTTACAAAGAACTCCGCGACGCATCGAATGTTTTGATATATCCAATATACAAGGCTCCGATCCTGTAGCGTCGATGGTTAGTTTCTATAACGGTAAACCTAAAAAATCGGAATACCGTAAATATAAAATTAAAAGTAAGGAGACACCGGATGATTTCGCCATGATGCGCGAGGTTTTGCAACGACGGTACGGACGCCTTTTGCGCGAACATAAAGAACTGCCCGACTTGATTATTGTAGACGGTGGAAAGGGACAGCTTTCCAGCGCCGTGGCGGCATTAAAAGAGCTGGGGATTGAAAATCAACTTATAATCGGTCTGGCTAAACGACTTGAAGAGGTGTTTTTTCCCGAAGTAAGCGATGCCCAGATGTTACCGAAAACATCATCCTCTTTAAAATTGTTGCAGCAGGCGCGCGATGAAGCGCACCGTTTTGCAATCACTTTTCATCGTGAAAGGCGCAAAAAGCGTACCATTAACTCGCAGTTGGATAAAATAGAGGGAATTGGCGTCAAACGTCGCAATGCGTTATTAAAATTGTTCGGTTCGGTCAAAAAAATTAGAGAAGCAGAAATAAAAGAGTTGCAGGAAAAGGGGAAGCTGCCGAAAAATATCGCTGAGAATATTTACAAATATTTTCATTGACAAATACGCCGCTTTTATCGTTAAGTGAACTGAATCCGTTAAAACGGCGGAAATAAATTATAATTTCCGCCGTAAAAGCATAAACGATAAATCTATTTTTAGTCTTTGACATCTATGCGTTGTTCTTCTCAAATTTTGCCATGAAATCAACAAGCGCTTCGACGGCTTCAAGAGGTACGGCATTGTAAATTGACGCGCGGCATCCGCCGACCGAACGATGACCTTTAAGACCGATCATACCGTTCTCCAAAGATTGGGCA
>CAYRJN010000096.1:0-12472 GCA_964424545.1 uncultured Calditrichaceae bacterium | reverse complement strand
GGGCAATAAATTTTTTCTCTAATTCTTCGCTTGATAAACGGAAAGTTACATTCATAATAGAACGGCTGTCTTTTTTAACCGTGCCACGATAAAAATCACTGTTATCAATGGCGTTATAAAGCAGTTCGGCTTTTTTACGATTAATCTTTTCCATCGCTTCAACGCCGCCCATATTTTTAAGCCATTCAAGAACCAATTTGATAACATAGATGCCGAAAGTAGGCGGCGTGTTGTAAAGGGAATCTTTCCCACCGATAATTTTATAACTGGTCATAGTCGGAATATTATCGGGACTTTTTTCCAATAGATCTTCGCGTATAATGACTATGGTTACGCCTGAAGGACCCATATTTTTCTGTGCGCCGGCATAAATCAACGCAAATTTACCAACGTCTATTTTACGGCTGTTAATATCGGAGGACATATCGGCGATCAAAGGCACCCCATCGGTGTCGGGATAAGATGCCCATTGCGTTCCGGCAATGGTGTTATTGGAAGTAATATGAACATATTGCGCATCGGCGTTAATGTTTATATCATAGGGGATATAAGAAAAATTTTCATCTTCCGATGATGCGATAACGTTTACCTTCTTTCCCAATTTTTGCGCTTCCTGAATGGCTTTTTTTGACCATGAACCGGTGTTAACATAATCGGCGCTTTTATCGATGCTTAGGAGGTTCATGGGAACGGCGGCAAATTGTAGGGTAGCCCCCCCTTGAAAAAAAATAACTTTATAGCCGTCGGGGATTCCCATAACCTCTTTCATTAACTTCTCGGCATCTTTTATTATATCGTCGAAAGTTTTGGAACGATGGCTCATTTCCATTACGGAAAGCCCTTCGCCTTTATAATTGAGTAAATCTTTTTGTACTTGCTGTAAAACTTCAAACGGCAGGGCGGAGGGCCCGGCATTAAAGTTAAAAATACGGTCACTCATTAGGAGCTCCTTATGTTAAATTATTATCGGTAGATATTTCTTAATTGAAAACTTTCACAATATACAAATATTTTGGAAATTTAAGAATTTTTTTTTAAAAAAAGCGTAAAAAAATATCGGGAATTTTAATTGACTTTAATTTAAAAATTATTTATAATGGTGTACCGTAGTACATCAAGGAGAGAGGGATGATAAAGATAACCGAACGTCAGAAAGAACTATTGAATTTGATTGCGCTGCATATTGAAAAAGACGGTTTTCCGCCTACCTATCGGGAACTGGCGGATGAATTAAATATTAAATCCAAATTTGCCGTGATGAAACATATTGACGCATTGGTTGATAAGGGCTTTTTGGAAAAAGGTTCTTCTCCGAGAGCGCTTCGCATCCTTCATCCGGAATATCAACCGAATATATCCAATGATATCAACGTTCCGCTTGTTGGTCGGGTAGCGGCCGGATATCCCGTTCTTTCCGAAGAAAACGTTGAACGCTATATCCCTATCCCGAGGTCTCTTATAAAAACCGAAGGACGCTATTTTGCCTTGAGAGTACGCGGAGACAGCATGATTGATGCCGGTATTTTCGACGATGATATGGTGGTCGTGCAATCCGCGAAGACGGCGTTGCCTAAAGAAATTGTTGTCGCTTTGATTGGCGGCGAGGTGACGGTAAAGCGACTGATGAATAAATCCGGAAGAAAATATCTAAAAGCCGAAAATCGTAATTATGAGGATATATATCCCGAGGGTAATTGGTCGATACAGGGGAAAGTGGTTGGATTAATCCGCGAATTTAATTAATGCAATGAAAAATAAGCCTATCTTAAACGAACATTTTATTCCCGAAAAACCGCTGCGTGAATTTTATGATATACCTCTCCTTGGGGAAGTAAAAATTGAACATAATATTTTAATCTCGGGTAACTATTCTCTCGGCGATATTATCAATAATTTCCGACTGAATAATACGCAAACTTTTTCCATTCAGGTAATGGATGAAGGAATGGAATCTTCCGGAATTTATCGAGGCGATTATCTTACCGTTTTGTTGCGTGATAAAATAAATAGCGGCGAGATTGCCGTCGTGCGTCTGAGCGATAAAATATACGTGCGCCGCATTTATTATGCAAACGGTTATATCCGCTTGGAAACTTCTGCCGAAAGTCGCACTCCCTTAATTGTGGAGTCGTCGACGCCGGGGTTCGAGATAATCGGTAAGGTAATTTCTTTGGTTCGTGCTATCTAAAATATTTCTTTATAAAATAATTAATGCGGGAAGCAAATTCTCTAATTTATCGAATTTTTCCCATAGAAACCGGCATCGTAAATAAATGCTAAAAATTGAATAGCCACCGATATACTGCAGTGTAAGCTTATTTTTACGTTATAAATATTCCTTTTACTCCGTTGCGATACGAGAAAAAATATTATCCAATAATTACAATATGTTCTTCATGCATCTGTTGTAACAGCGTTGTCATATAACGTTTATATACGATTTCGAAATCCCCAAAAGCCGCGCTGTAAATGGATTATGTAAGCTGGGGGATTTTCAATAGTTTTCCGCCATTCAACGCAGATTCATGGGCAATAATTCCCGGCACCGTATAGGCCAGCGCTTCAGTTATATTCACAGTCGGTTGACGATTATGAGTCAATGCGTCGATAAATTTATTAGTCAGGAATGTATGCGATCCATGGTGTCCCGAATTATGGCGTAGCGCTTCGGGCAACATATCCGTTTTCCACCATTGGGGTTGCTCGTATTTTTCTCTCTTGGGAACCATGCGGGCAAAACCGGCGTCGTCTTTATCATTTTGGGCATCTTTCATACGGTATATAACAGGTCCCAATCCATTGGGCGTTGCCGAATAAAAACTCATCTGATCGCCAATCCATTGAGCGCGTTCCGTGCCTCCGAAAGCGCCTTTCCACCAAATGTTAACGCGAAACGTATTGCCGCGATCGGTTTTAAAATAGGCCGATTCATTCCAGAACGGGTTGTTATAGGCGTTATCCTGTAAAATTTTATCGTTATCGCCCCATCCGTGGCATACGACTTCGGTCAGTCGTTCGGCGCTGACGCTTATAAGATGCGATGTGCAGTGAGTCGGATACAACATCGGCGGATATCCGTAACGCCAAGTGCGTTTACTGTTCTCAAAAAACAACACTTCAAGCCCCGGATGCTGATATTCTGACTCGCAATAAAAAAGATTGCCGAATTTTTTCTCTTGATAAAATTTGCGGGCGGAGATGGTTGGTTGCTGATAATAACTGGTTTCGGCCATCATATAAGTCAAGCCGCTCTGTTTAACGGCTTCATTAAGACGTTCGGCTTCTTCAATGCCGCCGCCGGCGCTCGCGGGAACGGCACAGATAACATGTTTGCCGTGATTTAAGGCTTCAATAACATGCTTTACATGGTTTGGCGCTTCCGTAAAAATGGCTACAGCGTCTATATTTTTGTCTTTAACCAGTTCTTCCAAACTGGGATATGATTTTCTGCAATTATACGTCTTCATCAAGTGAATACGGCGATCATCGCGCAAATCGCTTACCGCTTCCACGATACAATCTGGATGCTCATGCCAGTAAAATTGGGCGCCGAAACGTCCTCCGACAACCCCGATGCGGATTTTTTTAGGAGAGGTGTCTACGGCAAAAAGATTCTTTCCGTTAAAGGTGGCAGCCGTAATAGCCGTTCCGCCGATTTTGATAAATTTTCTTCTTGATAAACGCTTTGAATTGTGATTTGTCATGACAATGTCCCTTTCTTTTTTATGGAAGAAAAATATAGGCTGAATAAATAGCCAACTGTTAAACATAACATATTAAGGCCTATATTTCTAATAAATTTTCAATAAAACAATACGATTGATTATGATTTGCTTTTTTTGAAAATTAATTGTATATAAAACAGATTGTTGTAAAAAGAGTCTTTTATGTTTTTAATGTTTTCAAAATCGATTTCTTGTTCGTGTTTTTCTATAAAAATAGCGCTTATTGAAGATAAATAAAAAAAGCGCCCGAGAAAGAAAATATCGTAAATGTTAATATGATAGACAATGATTCGTTTCTTGCTTTTTAAATAAGCCTTACTTTTGTAAATAGGTATAGCGGCAACGAAATACCGCCGACCTATTGCGAGAATAATCATATAACGATTTTACCGAAGGAAAGCAAGAATATTACGGCGCGTTTTACAAACAATGACTTAAATAATTCCGATGTTATAATAAAAATATAAGGATGAACCTTTGAAGATTAAAAAAATTATTTTTCGTACGATCGCAATCATAGGAATAGTTATTTTCGTCGCTTTGGCAATTATTACCGCGCCTTATTTATGGAAACATTGGATTACTTATCCGGCTCTCGAAAAGGAAAGGCGGGAATTATGGTTGAAATATAAAACGCCGAAAAAAATTATTTCCCTAGATGAGTATAAAGGCGTGTTTCATATGCATAGTTATTGGTCGCATGACAGTCGCGGTAAATTGAATGAAATATACGGCGCCGCAAAAAAGGCGGGTTACAGTTTTCTATTCTTTTCCGATCATCCTCATGCTAAATTAGATACCTTTCCGCGCAGCTATCATGGTATTTACAAAGGGATTATTTTTGAACCGGGTACGGAATCGAGCAGCGGATTAATGGTAACGCCGTTAGATAAGGTTGTGCTTGACTGGAGCAGAGGAGACAAAGCAGTGATTCACGATGTGGTGAAAAACGGCGGTTTGGTTCTGTATGTTCATACGGAAAAGAAACACGATTGGGATAATCCCGATTATCAAGGAATGGAAATTTATAACATTCATACCGATTTTTTAGATGGTAACGACGGGCCGATATCGATCGTTCTTAATTTATTATTTAATAAAGCGCAATATCATCATTGGGTATTCAGGGAAATTTATGACGAACAAAGCGCTATCCTCGCTAATTGGGATCGCTTAAACCAAAAGCGGCGCATAGTCGGCGTTGCGGCGGTAGACGCTCATAATAATCAAAGCTTCCGAGCGCGCTATACGGCGGACGGAAAAGTGGAATGGGTCGGTCCCAATGCGGAAACATTGACAATCGTTAAGCCCGGATTGTTGGAAAAAATACTTCTTGGAGAGCCTGATGAGAACGGCTGGGCATTTAAATGGGAAGTAGATCCCTATTTCATATCGTTTAATCATGTGGCCAATCATGTTTTTAGTAAAAAATTGACGAGCAGAGATATTAAAAATAATCTTGTTGCCGGCCATGAATTTATCTCCTTTCAAAGTTTAGCCAAAGCCGACGGATTTCAATTTTTTGCTCTTAATAAAAATGGAGAAGTCAGCGCTATTCTCGGCGATTCCGTTTCTGCAGATTCCGCGCATGAATTAAAGTCAATTTCTCCTTTTCCCGTGCGTTTCCAACTTGTTAAAGACGGCAAGGTTATCGATAGTAAAGATAATGTTTATGAATACAGTTATGTCCTTAGTGGACGAAAAGGCGTATATCGGATAGTCGCCAAGCTCTATTTTGACGGTGACTGGATTTCATGGGTATTTACGAATCCTATCTATGTATTTTAGCGTATAAATCCAATGAATTATTTTTTTTGACAAATAGGGAGACATTTATTTACAGAATGTAGACAAGTAAGATTAATGTGTATGCATAGATTGCAAACATTTGGGCCTTTTATCTCTTATTGTCTTGCATGAAACGCCTATAATTTTTATATTAGGTGTACAAAAGTGCACTACAAAGGAGCGGCCATGGTTTATGAAGAGATAAATGAAGCAATAGAAGTAATTTCCTATTTTAATGCGGGTAAATTGAAGCCTCTGCGTTTTCGTTGGAAAGAGCGCGTTTATAAGATTAGTAAAGTTAACGGCGTTTGGGTAAATAGAGAGGGGTATCGTAAACAGCATCATTATTCTGTGATCGCGGATAACTCGGATTATTTTGAATTGCGCTTTAATACGGACGATATGATATGGACAATCGGCCGCGTTTATATAAACGGTTAAATAGCCTTAAATAAACCGATAAATTTATATTACTTTGGCTCCGGCTATTGAATCTTTCAATTTAATTGGCGAAATTCGTTTAAAATAACAATTAAAATAAATGCGGGGAAAATTATGTTACAGAAAAAATGGATACGCTGGTCATTGGCCGTGTTAATCACCTTAATTGCCGTTATATATCAGAGAATGTCGGGCCCGACCTATCCGTTGCGCGGTTCGGTGCAGGTTGACGGGCAAAATGTGAAATATAAATTAATCCGGTCGCACGGAGGGGAGGGAGACGCCATGGTGACGCTTGATTTTGATAATCCCGTCTATAAGGCCTATTTAATTTATAAGCGATATAAAGTTGATGAAGATTGGCAAAAAGTGGCAATGAAATCCGAGGGCAAAAAACTAAAGGCTGCGCTACCTCATCAACCGCCTGCGGGGAAATTGGAGTATTATGTTTTATTGCGGAAAGGAGATCGAAAAATTGCCTTGCCGCCCCATAAAAGCGTAGTTATCCGTTTTAAAGGAGGCGTTCCGGCTGCCGTTTTAATTCCGCATATTTTATTTATGTTTATTGCAATGTTCATGTCTAACATGGCCGGATTGGAGGCCTTCGCGAGCGGAGAAAAAATTTACCGTTACACATTAATTGCGACGTCCGCGCTGATTATCGGCGGTATGATTCTCGGCCCGCTTGTGCAAAAGTTCGCTTTTGGAGAATATTGGACGGGAATTCCCTGGGGCTGGGATCTTACTGATAATAAAACGCTTTTTGCGTTGCTGGGCTGGCTGCTGGCCGCAATAAAGACTCGGAAAAGTCCCGTTCAAGGACGATGGTGGGTTGTGGCGGCTGCGCTTATTTTGATATTGGTGTATTCCATCCCGCACAGCGCTATGGGTTCTGAGTTAAATTATGAAACAATGAAGGTTTCAACGGGAAACGTATAAATGAGAGATAACGCTTTAATTGATAAAGCCGTTGATATAATCAAACAGGCAAAACATGTTACGGCATTTACCGGCGCCGGTATTTCGGTGGAAAGCGGCATTCCGCCTTTCCGCGGTAAAGACGGATTATGGAATAAGTATGATCCGGGTTTCCTTGATATTAACTACTTTTTAACACATACGGAAGATTCTTGGCGTTTAATTAAGGAGATATTTTACGATTACTTTGGACAAGCTCAACCAAACGGCGCGCATATTGCTTTGGCAAATATGGAGGCAGAAGGTCATATAAAAGCTGTTGTTACGCAAAATATTGACCATCTACATCAAATGGCCGGAAGTAAAGAGGTATATGAATTTCATGGTAATTCCAAGCAACTGGTCTGTCTGAACTGTTCTAAAATATATCATGCTGATGAAATTAATATGAATAAATTACCGCCCTTTTGTAGTGTATGTGACGGTTTATTAAAACCCGATTTTATCTTTTTCGGGGAAGCCATTCCCGAACCGGCTAATTCAAAGTCATTCCATGAAGCAGAGATTGCCGATGTTTTTTTAATTATCGGTTCAACCGGAGAGGTGGCTCCCGCATCAAGCATTCCCTATATGGCCAAAGAAAGGGGAGCAAAGATTATTGAAATTAATATTGAACCTTCATCTTACACGAATGCAATAACTGATGTTTTTATCAATGATGGCGCTGTTTCCGCTGTGGAAAAAATATATAATTATATAAATGACAGTAAATAAACAGAGTTAAAACGAAAGGGCGGTAGTAAATGTATCCGATAAAATTGTTTACAATATTATGGATTATCTTACTGTTAGTTTTTGGAATTAGCGCTAATACACCTAAAATGTTATGTTATTCCATTCAACCTAACGATTATGTTAATGATCATGCTGAAGAAATTGCCGAAATGTTTGACGGTTTTTTCTATATTGTCGGTTCGTGGGATAGCGGTGTCACTCAAAGATTAGGTCTTGACGGTGTTAAAGCAAAAGATTTGAATTGGATGAAGGATACCCGGAAAAATATTCGGGCGTTGAAAAAAGCAGGTGCGACTGAAAATCTTCTTGGCGTTTCTTTTGGCCAAACTGAAGAATGGCCATCATCCGAAACGCTTCTTTCTGAAAAATTTACCCAAAAAATGGTTAATCATTTCGGGCGAATCGCTGAAGCGGCCAAAGAACTCGGCTTCAGGGGGTTAAGTATTGATGTGGAGTATCCTTACCATCGCTATCAAATAGATAATGAGATTTATACCTATGACAATTATACAATTAATGATCTTTTAAAAGCAGCAAACAGACAGGGCCGAGCGATTATAGCGGCTGTTCTTGAAAAATTCCCGCAGGCCGTAATAATGTGTCTCCCCGGTTATTTGCGTTCACGACCAATTTCTCAAGCGTTTCAATTGGGAATGCTGGAGATGATGGCAGAGCAAGATGCCGTAGGTGGATTTCATTTGGGAACAGAATTTACTTATGCGCTGAGCGATCCTCTGACCTATCTTGCGACAACGATAAGTGAGCGTTGCGGAATCCATCTTTTAACCAATGATAATGTACTTTCTTATTGGCAAAAACGATGTACAATGGCACCGGGAGTTTGGCCCCTTCATATGGTTGAAACCGGGAGCAATCAGTACGTAATGCAGCCGTGGAAAGACGAGATAAAGGATCTTGAAGAACAAATGAGAATATTGCGAACCGTAAGCGACAAATATATATGGTCGTTCACCGGTAACCCGATTTGGTATGAATGGTCAGAAGAAGTTGAAGCAAAGTACGGATTAAAAAAACAGACATTTAAACAAGATGATATTAATATAAAAGATTGGCAAAATATTTTAAGGAAAAAAGAAAAATTAAAAGAGAATAATAAATGGTATAAAACTATTAACGCGTTGAAAGACTATAAGCAAGGAAACATAAATGAGGATATCTTATGCGATAGATTCGGAACGCCGTCAAAATGGTGGCTTCTTGGCATGTTGGGGAATCCTCATAGTCAGCCTCAATTCGCTGCGGATGGCGCCTGCTTTGACGAAATTGACCGGAAAAAAGTTTATTTTGGCCGTGATCAGGTCGTACACTGGACAGAATTTGATAACATGGATCCGCGGGGAATGATTTCCTTGCTCAAACCGTTCAGATGGTTTAATACGGATAATTCATCGGCCCAATTAGTTTCGTTTATTCATGCGGATAAAGAATATGATGCATTGATTCATGTCGGTTGGGATGATGGTATTATTGTATATATAGACGGTAAAGTTGTTTTTGATAAAAGAAATTATCCGAAGCGGGGAAAAGGGCTGTATTATCTGGATCGTTACCATTTTGAGAAAGTATTACCTATTAAAATAAAAAAAGGACGTTCGCGCTTATCCGTTGTATCGATAAATTCACACGGAAAGTGGATTTATTCGCTGCGAATAACGGATAAAAACGGTTTACCAATCAATGGTTTGCATTTTGATTTGAAATGAAGATGGTAGTTGCCGAAAGGGTTAAGCAACATGATGCTCTTGTCTTTCTAAAACAAAAAAAGCCCGCAATATGTAATGCGGGCTTTTTTCATAAAATTCTTTAATATTATAAACCAAACATTTTGCGATTATCAACAATGTCGGCATTTTTCTTCAGCTGATCATACCAGTCCGTAAATATTCTATTCTGTTTTTTACGTAAAAGTTGGTTTTTTATGGATTGCATTTGCGTTTTGAAAGCCGTACTGTCGAATTTTGTTTTCTCAAGCAGCTTCTCGTAGTAATATCCGTTGGAAGTTTCGATCATATCGGATATCTCTCCGATTTCTAAAGTAAAAGCCGTCGCATTAAATTCGGGCGATCTGGGAATACCGGGAACGGGAGAGCTCATGGCAAATAGTCCGGTTTTTCCGTATTTTGTTTTTTTAGACGTATCTTGATCGGCTATAACTTTAAATGCTTTACCCTCTTTTACCTGAGGTGTAACATAATTTCTGGTAAATTCTTTGGCTTTACCTTTAGCAATTTCCATACGCACGTTATTGGCTATTAAATGTTTTACTTCATCAATCGTTTTATAGCCTTCCGGTTGGATTTTGTTGATCGTAAATACGGCGTAACCTTCATCATTTAACTTTATTATATTAGAGACATCGTTAAGTCCCTTGGAAAAGGCAAAGTTCATAACCGCGTGGTTTTGGCCGATTCCTGGTATAAATCCCGCCCTTTCCTCAAATAGGCCGGTATTTTTTATTTCCATATGATTCTTTTCAGCTACGTTTTTAAAACCCATTTCTTTGGCGTCCTCCGCAAAAAAGCGCGCCTTGTTATCGGCTTCTTCAATGGTGGACGGAGCGGGCGTAACTTTAAGGAGGATATGACTGGCTTTCACTTTTTCTACGCCGTTTTCAACTTTTTTATCTTTTACATAAATGAGATGAAATCCGTAACGTGTTTCAATAGGACCGACGATTTGTCCCGTATCGGCGGCAAAAGCGGCGTCGGCGAAAGGCTTAACCATTGATTTACGGTCAAAATAGCCTAAATCGCCTTTATTTTTCTTTGCCGAAGGATCAACGGAGTAGATTTTCGCAAGATCTTCGAATTTATCGCCCTGAGCGATTCTTTCTTTTAGATATTTGAATTCGTCAAGCGTATTTAAGGTATCTTTTTTTGTTGTTTTTATAGGGAAGATTACATAAGACAATTCGCGCATTTCATTTTGTTTGTAATCTTCTTTGTGAGCATTATAATACGCTTCTATTTGGGAATCGCTTACTTCTGATTGCGGATTATTAAAACGAGCGGCGAGAACGCCAAGATATTCCACATTTGCTTTTATATTTTTTTTGGTAAATTCATCTTCAATTTCTTCATCGGATACACGAACCGTATTGGTTATAATATTTTGCAGTTTTAAATAGGGTATCTGCTGACGGTACATGTTCTCAATCTGCGCCCAGTTCCAAGGAATATTGGGGTCGTTAAAGGAAGCGCGGTATTTTTTTATATCAAAAACGCCGTTGGTTTGGAATTGTGGGATGCGTTTAAATTGTTCTGTGGGATGATTATAGATATAATAGACAATTTCCGAATCGGTTACGCCGATATTTAAACGATCTATCTCCTCTTGAAACAATGTGCGCTGAACAAAGTTTTCCCAAACCTGATTACGTAGTCGTTGAAGTTCGTCTTCAGAAAAATCAGTTTGACCCGTTTGATTTTTATAGTTTTCATATAATTGCTGATATTGTTCGGAAAACTGGCCGTAGGTTAATTTTTTGCCATTTACTTCACCCACCACATCGTTGCGTCCCGATTTACCGGTGTAGTTCATTCCCCATTCAAAAACCATCAATCCCACAAAAGAGAGGGCAACGATATAAATGAAAATTTTACTGTATTCGCGCAATTTCGACATCATCATGAGACTTGTATCTCCTTTTACTAATTTTTGTATTACACCATATATGATAAAATCTCTAAATTTAACGGTTTAATGGTATAATATCAAATTTTAATTATCCTGTTTTACAATAACGAAAAAAATAATTCAAACTAATTGCGATCATTTTTGAGAAACCTAATATTCTATTGACGTCGTTACCGCTTTATGACGGTTTTAAGACCTATATTACAGAATATCCTGTTTCTCTATTGTTTTGGTACAATTAAAAAGGTAAATTTAGCGTAGAGTACGAAAATAGGTCGCGGAAAAATTCCTGCTGTTAAACGCGCCGGGATGTAAGCAAAATCCGACGGAAATTAATGTTTTTCTCAACGCATTTTTTTTTAATAAACGCAGCGGGCATAAATTTAATAGTAAAATCGGAGGCAATTTCGCCTTCTATAAACGCCCTATTTAACGTAAAAGAGTAGGAATTTACAAAAAACAAACATTGTTGTTCATTTCTATGCGAGATGATGAAAGATCTATTCATTGGTTTATTTTGTATATTTCTTTTATTTCGACGATGGATGGTATAGGATCGTCAAAATGATAGATATGCAATTTTATCAATTAATTTGCAAAACTTTGTTCTTACCGTATGAATATAAACGAAAAACTAAAATATTATAAAAGCGCAAGCGGTTTAGAAAAAAAAAGGAAAAAACAAATCTCGCCTTCGCTAATAGCGCTCAGGGATTATTTTGATGCCGAAATGCCCGCCGGCGATAGTCCCTATTTATTCATTGAAAAGATATATAATTTACAAGACCCTATAAAGGGCGTTTTAAAGAAGAATAGCTTGAATTTTCATCTGTTGAGTAAAAAGCAAATAGGAAAAACCGATACGTCGCAATGTCTTTTTTTCGATCTTGAAACAACCGGATTAATGGGCGGGACGGGTACGTTTGCCTTCCTTATGGGATTCGGTTTTTTCAAGGATGAACGTTTTTATGTTCATCAATATTTTCTACCCGATTACGGCATGGAAAGCCGGCTGTTTGAGCGTTTGCAAAAATTTTACGGAGAAAAAGAATTTTTGGTATCGTATAACGGAAAATCGTTTGATTTACCTTTACTAAATACCCGTTTCACCATGAATCGCTTCCCCCTGATCTTTTCCGAAATGCAAC
>CAYRJN010000095.1:0-14805 GCA_964424545.1 uncultured Calditrichaceae bacterium | reverse complement strand
TGGGTTAGGAAGTAATTTACACATAATTTTAGACTTGACTCTTTATATCTTTATCGTGCCGGGCATGATTGTAATGGCTTTAGCGAAAAGTGGACAGGTAGCCGAGTTGCAGCATCAGTTATTAAGTCCTTCCGGCGAACTTATCAGAGAAAATGCTCAAAAAGCGTTTCCCTTGCTGGTTTCAACCGTTTTGCCTACGGGCGTACGGGGATTGGTGGTGGCCGGATTGTTGGCCGCTTTAATGAGCTCCCTCGCCGGTGTTTTTAATGCGTCGTCCACGCTATTTACTATGGATTTCTACTCCAGAATGCGTCCGCAAGCCTCGCAGCAACAATTGGTTTGGATGGGGCGTATCGCTACGGCCGTCATGGTTTTAATAGGGCTGGTTTGGATACCGGTTATTCAGGGCGGCCGCGGTTTGTACGATTATCTTCAGGGCGTTCAGGCCTATTTGGCGCCGCCTATTTTCGTGGTTTTTTTCCTTGGCGTATTTAATAAGCGCTTGAATAGCAAAGGCGGAATTGCCGCGTTGCTTGTGGGGTTTGTAATGGGACTTTTTCGTCTCGCCGTCGATACTCCCGTTAAACTGGTGCATGGTTTCTCTTATGAACACGGCTCATTTTTTTGGATAATTAATAATATTTACTTCCAATATTACAGCCTTGTAATTCTTGTCGTCAGTGTCGCCGTGATGCTTATTGTAAGTTATATGACCGAAGAACCATCGTATGAAAAGATACAAGGATTAACTTTTGCCACTGTTTCGGAAGAGGATAAACGCATTTCACGCGCAAGTTGGTCGAAGGGAGACGTTGTAGCGTCGATAATTTTGGTTTTATTTATTATTGCTATTTATATTTATTTTAGCGGTTAGCATTTACGAATTCTATCAATTTACAAGAGAAAGGATAGGAAATGAATCTTAGTTATTTGGATATCGGAATTGTAGTGGTTTATATTTTACTGGTGTTTTTCCTCGGTTCCATTGTGAAGAAATATATTACCGGGATAAGCGATTATCTTGTAGCCGGGCGTTCCATGGGGTTTAATCTCGGATTGATTTCGCTAATGTGCACCGAGATCGGAATGATTACTTATATTTATTACGCGGAACTGGGTTACAAAGCCGGTTTTGCATCGTTGATGGCCGCATTCCCGCCGGTAATAGCTTATCTTTTTCTTGGGAAAACAGGCTTTATTATTACGCCGCTTCTGAAAATGAAAATCATGACCATACCCGAATTTTTTTCAAGACGATTCAGTAAAGGCGTTCGTTTTTATGTGGGAATTCTGATGGCCGTAGGTGGTATATTAAATTTCGGCGTTTTTCCCGGTGTTGAAGCTAAATTTATTAATATTGTTACCGGTATATCGGAACATTATCTTCTTTTAACGATGGTAATTATGTTGACCATCGTGCTGATTTATACTTTAGTAGGCGGGATGGTTTCGGTTATTGTCACCAATTATATACAATACGCTCTGCTCAGTTTCGGTATGATCTTTATTACGGTGTACGGCGTTATTAAAATCGATTGGACGGTGATTACCGAGCAGGTTGTAAGCAACCTCGGAGAAAAAGGCATAAATCCCTTTTTTCCGGGCGGTGATTTCGGAATCAATTTTTTAATCTGGCAAACCTTAATGTGGGTGTCCATTCTCGTGGGCTGGCAGGCTATCTCCATGCGCTTATTCTCATCGAAAGATTCTAAAACGGGAGAAAAAATTTATCGTTGGTCGGGTTTGATGTTTCTCGCCAGGGCTATTTTGCCTATTTTTTGGGGTATTATGGCTTTTGCCTATTTTAAAAGTATCGGAACGGATGTTGAACCTCTCGACGCCTTACCCAAATTGGTGGTCGCCATTTTACCCTCGGGCGTTCTCGGGTTGATTTTTGCGGGATTGCTGGCCGCTTCCATGTCCACCTACGCCAGTTATCTGCTTTCATGGAGTTCCGTAGTTTCTCAAGATATTATCGGCTCCATCATAAAATTTATAACTAAAAAAGAGATGAGCTCTAAAAAACAGCTGCTGATCAGCCGTATTACTATTACCGCCGTAATGATTTTTATCATTTGGTGGTCTCTTTTCCATGAAATGGAAGGTTATCTGTATTTCTATCTCAATATGACGGCCATGCTCTTTATTCCCGGAACGTTGGCCACGGTAATGCTTGGCATTTATTGGAAAAAAGCCCGCGTTGGCGGCGCTTATCTTTCGTTTACATTATCCATCATGCCGCCGCTTTTCTATCTTATTTTTACAAAAGAGTTAGAAGGCTGGGCGTCGTTGTTGGGCTGGGGCGGATTTGCGCTGGCTTTTATCGGTATGTTTCTCGGCTCTTGGATACATAATTTGATCAACTCTAATCCGGAAGGGGAGGCCGTATAATGAATGCATGGATTATTTTTTGGTTAATCGTTATTATTTTTTCCGTACTTTCGTTTTCATATATGTCCATTCAGGTGTTATTTAAAGGATGGGGAGAGATGTTTGATATGTTTAAACGGTTAGACGAAGAAGCGTTGGAAGCGGCAAAAAACGCCGGCAATGAAAATGGCGAATAGTATATTAAATTATTTATACAAAAACATAGTTTTACAAATTGATTAATAAAGACCATTGCGAACGTAATGGATGGGCCATTCTCCGATAAACCGGAGAATCTAAATACGGCAAATGGGAAGATTCGGATTTCCGTCTCGTTTATACGGGACGGGAATGACAGGAGTGGAGAAACTATGTGTCATTCCTTCGAAAGAAGGAATCTAAAATTGTGCGTAAACAAAAAATATTCTAAAAATATTAGTGAAAATGCCCGAAACATATTATTTTTTTGAAATTTCTGTACAATAAATTAGGAGATGAGATGTCTGATAAGAAAGCGGTTCTTGCCGTAGGGGCGCATCCGGACGATGTGGAATTTTTATGCGCCGGGACATTGGCATTGTTAAAGGAAAAAGGTTGGGAAATACATATAGCTACTTTGACTGCGGGAGACAAAGGGTCGGTTAAACATACAAGCGCTGAAATTGCGGCAATTCGTAAGAATGAGGCGGCGCAGTCTGCAAAAATTCTTGACGCCGGCTATGATTGTTTGGATGGCGAGGATATGTTTTTGATGTATAATAAAGAATTTATCATCCGATTGACAAAATTAATTCGCCGGGTAAGGCCGAAACTCGTGCTTAATATGAGTCCTACGGATTATCATCCCGATCATGAAACGAGCAGCAGACTGACGATTACGTCTTGTTTTGCCGCCGGCATTAAACTTTTGCAAACCGATGATGTGGAACCATATTATGAAATTCCCCATCTATATTATATGGATACGCTTGACGGTCGCGATAATTTTGGCAACCCCATTAAACCAGGTATTATTGTTGACATTTCTTCTACGATCGATATTAAAGAGAAAATGCTGGCTTGTCACAGCAGTCAGCGCGATTGGCTTAGAGAACATCATGGCGTTGACGAATATATTATTACCATGAAAAATATATCGGAACTGCGGGGTAAAATGATAAACGGCGGCTATGGCGAGGGTTTCCGTCAGCATCTCGGCCACGCCTTTCCGCAGGATGATATTTTAAAAGAAGAGTTGAGAGACTTGGTTCATACGATATAACCTATCAATAATATAGCCATTCCATTATAAGAAACCGGAGGTGATGTTTTTCATTTCCGGTTTTTTTATGTTAAAAACCCGCAAAGAAGATTTATAAAATTTTATCTCTGTGTCGGAGGAATTTAGCGTTAGCGTTTATTCCTATACTAAAAGTAAAGATTTTTCCGCTTCCGCATCATCCGTTATCGTAGGGTTATTCGACGGGGAGTAAGACCTTTTCAAATAAAAAATAAAAAGTTAAAAGTAAGTTGAGATACATACCTATTTCACGATCATTTTCCTTGAAAAAGGGGAAAAGAAAATCACATTGTCATTGCAAGCGACGCAGGGGCGCGGCAATACCGTGAAAAGGAATTCCGGTTTTTCATATTGCGCCATGGTTCCGTAGTGTGGGCGATTATTCAAACGGACAAGGGGGGCGTACTCCGTTACATTTTTCCTATTCAAACAATATAATCTAAATTGTGTGACAATCCTCATTTTGTAATCTTCTGATATTTTTGTAAATTCTATTTTTAACAATATGGTAATTGTTAAGTTGACTAAACCGGAGGGGAGTTTGGCCCAAAAATTATTTATCTATTCGATAACGCTGTTTTTTCTTTTATCCTGCACGCAAAAACCCGCCGAAAAGCCGTCCTATAGTGAATATACAGGTATTCTTGTTGTGGTCGGTAATGAACCGTTTAGCGCTTTTGCTCTCGACGATGGACAGGGACATATTACGCGCTTGCAATACGATAAAAGGATTGAAGGAAAACTTAATACGCTTCAGGGGCGTAAGGTGCGCGTTTACGGTCTGCCTTTGCCCGAGGAACAAAGGGTTCAACTGAAATCCATTGATTTATATAAAAAGAAAACGGAGTAAATTTATGATGAGAAAAGGAATATTCTTTGCGGGCATATTGTTAATCGCGCAGATTTCTTTTGCCCAGTACATTATGAAAACGGAGGATGGGCAGGCGCGACCCGATAAACCGCAGCCTATCAGCGGTACGCCACTTTTAAATACGCCGGAACTGATGAAATATCTTCAATCTCTCGGCGACGACGTCTTTGCCAAATCGTTAAAGAAAGCAGCGGAAAACGATATAGGCGATATAAAAAACTTTTATGTCAGCAATATGGAAACCAATACCTTTGAGAGCGTGGAATTTAAACTGTTGGCCAAAGGTACGCTGGCTCAGGTTTGGTGTTCTACGGAAGAGTTGAATAACGGCCACCTGACCCAAGCCGTAGCCGATACCTTTTTATTATATCTTGAACGAAAAAGCGGTCAATCGTCCGTCAATCCTCATGAAGGCATCATTGCCATTGATCAGCAATATTTCGGTCAGCCTCCGGATAAAGACGGCGACGGACTCGTTGACGCCCTTTTGACCGATATTAAGGACGGTTGGGAACCCGGTTCTTCGTCGGGGTTTGTAGCCGGATTCTTTTACAGTATGGATCAGACGAATATTTCCGGTAAATCCAATAAAGCGGATATTATTTATCTCGATTCTTATCCGGGGATATTTTATAACGGCAATGTTGATCCTAACGGCGCTTTGCAGACAATAGCCCATGAATATCAGCATTTGATCCATTTTAACTACGATCAAAACGAATATACCTTTATGAACGAAGGCTTATCGGAAAATGCGGAATATATAACGGGGCTCTATACGCGTTCCGCTTACCGCTATCTTTCCAATGTTAACGTGCCTATTTTCCGCTGGAACCGCAGCGACGCCCTGCCCGATTATTCGCGCGCTTCGCTCTTTTATAATTATGTGGGCGATCGTTTCGGAGTGCAGAATTATAAATATTTCACGCAAAATCCCCTCGCCGGTCCGAGCGGTTTTAATGCCGCTTTGGACAGCGCCGGTTATGCCGGCGTTAATATAGAAGAGGTGATTCATGATTTTCATATCGCCAATTTACTTAACGATCGTAGCGTAGATGAAAAATACGGCTATTTGAATCCGGCAAGACGTGGAATGTATATTCCCGAACAATACGGCTATAAAGTTTTTCAGGAAGCCGGAAATACGGGAGATGTCAGTATTATGCAAGGCGCCGCGGCTTACTTAACCTTTGATAATATTGAAGTTCAGGAAGCTGCCTTTAGTTTTCCCGAAAATGTAAAAGTATCTGCCGTAATCCGCCAAGCCGACGGTGAGACCTCCGTTATTCCCCTCGGCAGCGGCTCTACGGTTACTTTTTCAGGAATCAACAACCAAGCCATGCCCTTAATTCAATATGTAATAAGCAATACGCAGCCTTCCGGAAACGAAGATACCTATAGCGAAACGTCGAAAATATCTTGGATTATAAACGGAGCCAAAAGCTTCCGTTATTTAAGTTTATCAACATACGGAACAACGCCTAAGTTTTATTGGGCCTTACCCTATTATAACAATTCCAATATCGGACGATTCGGTTTTAGCAATAAATATGTAATGCCCCAAGACGGCGCCCTGTCGAAATTAAAACTGTATATTGCTTCGGGTATTGACGGTTCTACCAACGACAGTATAAAAGTTAAAGGGGAAGGTCGATTACGAATTGCCGTTTACAGCGATAGTTCGGGCGCTCCCGGCGCGGCGATAGCAGAGGATACCATATCATTTTCTCAAATTCGGCCCGATTGGAATATGTTTGATATAGACGATTGGAATCTATTTTTTAAAAAAGGCGATGTATTCCACGCCGTTTATGAGCTTATGGTGCCCGTTGTTGATAATAAGGTAAATTCCATTCCTCTGCGGCTTGACGACGGCCGAGGCGAACAAAATGTGACGAAAATTATGACATCGCCCGATGAATTTGTTGATATGTTTATCGACGACGACACGCACGGACAACATGGGGTATGGAACGAGGTTGTCTATAAAGTTACGTCGCAAGAAGCGCCGCAAAATGTAAAAGCCGTTTCAGGCGACGGAAGCGTTCAATTAAGCTGGTCAAAAAGTTATTATAAAGATTTTAAGATGTATAAAATTTACGGTGGAACATCGGCTCATCCCGTAACGCCGCTCGATTCGGTTATGTATGCCGATACGACGTCGATTGTGATTAGCGGATTGATAAACGGGAAAAAATATTATTTTCGTATCACGCAGGTCAATTTGCAGGGAGAGGAAAGCGACTGGTCGAATGAGGTTAACGCTACGCCCATGTCGCGCGCTTTCGCCGATATGGAGTTGGGCGTTTTACAGAATCCGATCTTTACCGAATATATTGATATTTTTCTTTCTTCCAATGAGGCTTTGGATCCCACAAAAATAGCCGCTTCTTTAAAACAAGGCGGATCCAGTATGGGAATAGGTTTGGTAAATAAAGACGGTTCCAATAAAGTGTTTCAAAATACAAAGCTTAAATTACAGGCGGAAGGCGAAATTTCCATTATCGTTAAAGCGCGTCTTCCGTTTTCCGTATCGGATACCTATGATACGCTAAGTTTTACAACAAAGCGTTTGCTGAAAACAACGCAAAATAATATCAGCTCTTTTGACGGACGCGTTCAATTAAAAATAGATAAAAACAGCGTCAAAAAAGCGTTTACCATGATGGTCATTCCCGTACGGGATAAAGAGCGCTATACCTTAGGGCGGAAAATCGTTATTAACGGCGAAAAATATGCATGCATAACCCAACCGCTTTTTTTCAGCCCCGGAAACCGATCGTTTGAGGGCGAACTGCAATGGGATTATAACGAAGATGGGGCGCGCTATGTTTTTATAGCGCGCGTGGAAGATAATCGCTATTATCCGCTCAATACCCGTTTTGACGAAAATACAAAGCGGCTTTTTGCCCATGTAAATATATCGGGTAAATATCTACTCTTAAAATCCTTGTCCGGCAAGGAAAATATCACGACAGATCTGCCGGGCAGCTTTACTCTGGCGCAAAATTATCCCAATCCTTTTAACCCGCAGACAACGATTAAATTTGCCTTGCCAAGGAATGAAACGGTTCGTTTGGAAATTTTTAATATGCTGGGACAAAAAGTGCGCACGTTGATCAACGCCGAACTTTCGGCCGGTTATCATCGTTTTATTTGGAACGGCAAAAATACGCTCGGCGAGCCGGTATCTTCGGGAATCTATTTTTATCGTTTACAGGCCGGCGATGCCTTTGTCAAAATTAAAAAAATGACTCTAATTCGATAAAAGGAGCGGCGCAAATGAAATATATAATAAGCATAATCGTAATAATAATCTCTTTAAGCGTTTTATCATGCAGCAACAGCACGGAGCCTGAAAAATCCGCTAAAGATTATGCGGAAGAGGGGTGGAAATCATTTGACGAGCAGGATTACGAATCCGCTGAAAAAAGTTTTGCGGAAGCGCTCAAATTGGATGGAAAATCGGCCGACGCTTACGCCGGTTCGGGATGGTCGATTGCTTATCAAAAAAGATATTCGGAAGCCGTTTCGCAATGGAGGAGCGGAATATACAAAGATGCTGCCAATGCCGATATTTACGCCGGATTGACCGTTGTTTATCAAGCCTTGGATTCATTGAAGGAGTGTGTTGCCGCCGGCGATAAATTGACGGCAATGGATAGCGGTTATCAATTTTTGCATGATGAAAAAGTGAATATAGCTTTAATTCACGGCCTCTTGGCGTCGGCGCATTACGGGCTGCAGGAATACGATTACGCCGCGTCGGAGATGGATTTGGCCGTACCGGCTAATGCGCCTCATCGTAGCGATGATTTAAAAGCGCTGTTAGATTCAATTATGGATTTCCTCGGCTTACAATAACGATGGAATAAAAGCGTTTTGTTCAAGAGAAAGCGGTGGAGGAATCTTATAGGCGGAACGGATTTGGCCTCGTTCGATTTTTTAAAATATTATAAATTTAGGATTTCTCCTCGCTTGCGCTCGTCGAAATGACAGTATTTGGGGTTGTGTCTTAGTGAGCGCTTTTAATTTAATAACAGCCGAAAATATATCTTCTTATGGCCATTTATTTACCGGAATAAACTTATTTTTTTAAAAAGAGCAATATTTCATTTTTCATAAAGGTAAAATAGGGGTTATATTTTAATCTCCCCATATTCAGATTGGTGCTTAAAACGCCGTTTTCTCCTTTTACATTCAGTCCGCCGATCAGAGAATTTTTTCCGTAAAAGATATCATCCGGCGATATGGGGACGGAAATATGCGAAATAGCATAAATTGATTTCGGCCATTTATTGATTAGGGTATCGGGAGAGGACGGATCCGGAATTATTTTAATCATTTGTTTAACGCGTTCGCCCTGAATGGATTCAATATTCCATGTTAATATATCGCTTTTAATAATCGGTCTAAGTAAACGGTTCACATCAAACAGGAATAGTTCGCTGTGGTTTGGCGCGATTTCATTGTAAAGTTCATAAACTTTTTCAGGAAGAACGGTCGCATCCACGCGCGATTGAAACGTAATCATAGGCGGGATTTTTTTTAAATATTTGTTATTTGTTGCGATTTCATCGATTAATTCCCAATTTTCGTTCGCGAGCCTGTATATCTGATAACCGGCATTAAACGGCCACGATCCATAGCGGAAAGGGTCGTATTCGGCTTCGATATCCTGCCATTTTAATTTATAAAAAAAAGGAATCCAGCTGATCATTTTGTGCCATCTCGTTACCTCGGCAAGAGCGGTTATGCCAAAAGCGGGCGAGAAAAATACCATTTTATCGGGAAGGCCGTCGCCATTATCCAGTACATGTTTAAGCGCATAATGGATGGTCAGCGCGCCGCCCGTAGAAAATCCGCCCATAATAAACAGCCCTTTTCCCTCTTTTTTTATCCTGTCTTTAACAAATTTTGCGCCGAATACGGTAGCTTGGTACCAATCCTGCCACCGAATATCAAGCAGAGCGGCGGGAACGGTTCCATGGCCCGGCAGACGGAGGCCGATTACATAATAACCCGCTTGTGATAGAAAACGGCCTATTTTGCGAACGTGATAAGGCGAGTCGGAGAGGCCGTGCAGTAATAAAACGCCGCCTTTAAATTCTTCTCCTTGAGGTTGAAATTCAAAAGAAGCGTTTAAATTTTCACCATTGATAATAGGGGAAGAGATATCGCCCTTAGTATATTTGCAGAATTTCTGTTTTGATTCCTTGGCTAATGTGTCATAAATATGGCTGAGATATTTGCGTTCAGCCTCTCTGTATTCCGCGAACGAAGCATATTTATGCGCTGTTAAGTTGTCGGGAGCGAAGGACATATAATGCCATGGCTGTAAAGCCGGCTGATTTCCGGCATTGATGGATAGAATGGATATGGAGGTAACAAAGAACGTCGCAAGGATTATGACGGAATATTTGATAAATTTTTTCATTTTCTCCCTCGCTTTCATTCGATAATAGTATGATTATGATAACTATCGGCCTGTTATAAATGGCCGTTTGCTATCAAGACTGTACCTATTTTTATTTACATGTTCGAATTAAAAGAACACGGCTTCGCAAAATGACTGATAAAGTGACAAACGCGAGCCGAAACATTAATCGGTAAATCTTGCTTTATTGGCATTATCCCGTTGATAATAAAACGACAAAATGACCTTTACGGACCTAAGCGCTTAATTATTTTACGTCTTTTAAAGCGTCCAATAAAATATCGGGAGTAATAATTTCCGGAAGCAATTTGGCCTGCGCATTTTTAGAACCGCTGTAAAGAACATATAACGGAACGCTGTTGCGGCCGAACTTTGCCAATGCTTTGGTTATTGATTCGTCTTTTGACGTCCAGTCTGCTTTTAACACTGCAATATTACTCTCTTTAAATTTTTTGATAACGGTTTGATCGCTGAAAGCGACCTGTTCGTTAACTTGACAAGTCAGACACCATGCGGCGGTAAAATCCACGAATACCGGACGGCCTTGATTAAGTAAATCGTTTAACACTTCTTCCGAAAATACTTGCCAGTGAATACCCTCTTCATCGGAAGTCGGCATATTCCCGGAGGGAGTTCCGTATTTTTCAATGCTCTGCAATGCCGCGCTGGCGCTACTGACGATAAATACGGCGGCCAAAATATAGGCGCGTATTCGTGTCTTTTTGGGCATATTAATCGTTCCCCAGCGTCCGTATATCCAGGCGCCTACGGCGATAAACAATAGGGAGAATAATACAACAATAATCAAAGATACGCCGAGTTGAATACCCAATACCCATAACAGCCAAACGACGGTGGCGGCGAGCAGAAAGCCCATAAATTGCTTTAATGATTCCATCCAGCGTCCGGGTTTGGGAATAAATTTTAACAGAGCCGGAATGGATGAAAAAAGGATAAATGGCAGCGCCATACCGATTCCGAGCATGGTAAAAATAAGCATGGACGCCCATACCGGCTGCGTAAGAGCAAAACCCAGCGCCGATCCCATAAAGGGAGCCGTACAGGGCGTCGCCACAACCGTTGCCGTAACGCCGCTTAAGAAAGCGCCGAACCAGCCGTTGTGTTTTTGTGTTTTGCCTTCAATGGTCGTTAAGGATGTTCCGATTTCAAATACGCCGAACATACTAAGACTAAACAGGAACATAAAAATTGACAGAATGATAATGAATTCCGGCGACTGAAGTTGAAAACCCCAACCGAGTTGTTCTCCGCCGGCTCGCAGCAGCAATAACGTTGCCGCCAACACCCAAAATGAAGTCAATACGCCAGCGCCGTACAACAAACCGTGTTTCCATGGCTTGGCGTCTTTTGCCTGAGCGTTTTGCACAAAACCGAGTATTTTGATAGATAGAACGGGTAGTACGCATGGCATTAAGTTTAAAATCATTCCGCCGAGAAAAGAAAATAACAGCGCCAGCCAAATGGAGCTTAATTCGGAAGAACCTGTAGAATAGGAATCATTTAACTTTGTGGATACTTTTACGTTGATTTCAATCGCTTTTTCGGAATGTTCGCCGCGCCAGCCGTTTGGATTAACCAAAACGCCTTTTAATGAATCAATCGCTTGCGCATTTTCAGGCCGTTTAATGGTTAAGATATTGTTATCCAATTCCTGCGGCGCGGCATAGTCTATAATATTGTTTTCATAAGGGAAAAATGTAATTTTTTTTAACGCTCCTTTGAACCAAGCGGGAGCGATCATTTGTATTTTCAAAACGTTGTTGTCCGCCGTTGCGTTAATTGTCCATTCATGTGATTTTAAGGGTATATTGGCCCGGGCATCAGAAAACGCTTGCAGCCTGCGATTGTCCGTTTTCGGAGCATCTGCGCTGACGGGCAGATCAAGTTCGATTTCGGAAGAACCCGGTAAACAGACATTTTTACATTCCAGCCAAGATACTTTACCTTTCAGTTTAACTATCTCGCCTTCTCTTAAATGTGGCGGAGGCGTGATTCGGACTAAAAGTAAAATTTTACCGTGATATCCATAACTAATTAGCGGCGGGGTTACAATCTGTTGAGGATAACGCCACTGAATAGCTCCGGCGCTGAAACCCTGCGGCAAATCCCATTTTATTGAAGTCGGCAGACCGGAATCTCCCGGATTAAGCCAATAGGTGTGCCATTGGTCGTCCATTATCATTTGTAAGCCGACCCAAAAGGGCGTCCCTTGTTGTATGGAGGTAACTTCGGCAATCAAATTAGTCTTTACATGACTCGATTCCATATTACCGAATTGAGCCCATAAAGTATTTACGCTGAAAATAAAAATAACAGAAAGGAAAACAATATTTTTCCATCTCTTTCTTAAATCTGTTCTAAAAACAACTTGCATCATTAACTCCGACTATTTAATGGTTTAGGAATTTCAAAAAGTAAAAAAATATGTCCGGCTTTCGTTCTTTATCTATATCTTTTATATTGGTCTTTAGTCTGTGAAATTTTGTATTAATCTGCGATAGAAGCTATTCGAAAAAATTAGCCGCTATTTTTAGGACTTAAAATGCGCTTATATTCCGTCGTTTTAAACATTGAGTAATAATTGAATATTCCTGACAATTAAAGACATCGTTTTAAATATATAAAAAAATGCATATTAATGTATAACAAAATATTGCAGATTGCTTATTTATAGGCAAATTTGCAAGATTTATACAATTCTTTTAACTTCCTTGACTTTGATTCTTAAAATTTAAATTGGTTACATTTTGCAAAAAGAGATTTTGCGGCTTGCCGTACCTAATATAATAAGTAATCTTTCGGTGCCCTTGCTCAGTTCGGTTGACGCTGTTTTAATGGGGCATTTGACCGAGCCCTACTATCTTGGCGCGGTGGCGGTTGGCGGGATAATATTTAATTTCATATATTGGAGCTTCGGTTTTCTGCGGATGGGCACAACGGGTTTGATTGCTCAGGCTTACGGTAAAAAGGATCATAAGGAGATATTGTTAATTCTTTACCGCGCTTTATTGAGCGCCTTAATTATCGGTTTGGTTATAATTGTAATTCAAAGCCTTATTTCAAGAATCGCTTTTTCTTTGATACATGCCAGCGGAAATGTGGAAAAATATGCCGAAACGTATTTTTATATCCGAATTTATGCCGCTCCGGCCGTTTTAGCGTTATATGCTTTTCAAGGCTGGTTTCTCGGAATGCAAAATGCCCGTTATCCATTATATATTCTGGTCTTTTTAAATATTATAAATATACTCTTTAACCTTTTATTCGTAAAATATTTCGGCATGAACGCAGACGGCGTTGCCTTGGGAACGGTTTTTGCCCAATATCTCGGTTTAGCGCTCGCTGTCTTTTTGTTCTTTAAAATGAACATAAAGAAGGCTTTCCGCATCACCTTAAATAAAATTTTAAATCTTGGCGAGGTAAAAAAGTTTTTCGCAATAAATTTCAATATTTTTATACGTACAATCGCTTTGATTTTTGCCTTTTCCTTTTTTACGGCTAAATCGGCTGAGTTCGGCGATATTGTACTCGGCGCAAATACAATCCTTTTGCAATTATGGACTATTTTTGCTTACGGCGTTGACGGTTTTGCCTTTGCCGCGGAAAGTTTGATCGGTAAATATAAAGGCGCCAGAGATTATAAAAAATTAAAACAGGCCGTTTTTTTCGTTTTTGTTTGGGGTATATCCATAGGTCTGCTTTTTACCGTAATTTATGTTACATTTTTAAATGATCTGATAAATATCTTTACGTCAAATGCCGAGATGGCGGCGCTGGCGGTCGCTTATGCCGCATGGACAATTTATACCCCTGCTGTAAATACGGTTAGTTATATTTGGGATGGTATTTATATCGGCGCCACGGCTACCAAAGCTATGCGCAACGCCATGCTCTTTGTAACGCTGGCCGTCTATTTGCCCGCTTACTATTTAACAAAAGAGACTTTCGGAAATCACGGGTTGTGGTTCAGTCTCTCTTTTTTTATGGTCATGCGCGGTGTTACATTGAGTCTTTTGGCAAAAAAACATATTTTTAACTTCGCTAAATAGTAAAATTAACAGGATCACAGCTTCACAAAGTGATTAATAAAAAATGCTCGGGTAGAATCGTCAATGTGTCGTTTCCCGATGAAGCGAAGAATCCGAATCATAAATAGGAAGGTTTAGATAGTCCGATTTATCGGAGAATGACAATGGGGCGCATATGTTGAAATTGTATGCTATTCAATTATTTTTCATTGTCGATTTAATCGGAAAAATAAAATGCAATATAAAGGTTTTTAATGCTGCGCCATAGGCGGATTTTTATGATGACTTATGCGGAGCGGAAGGTCAATATAAAAAAAGCCTTACAGATCAATACCTGCAAGGCTTTCTACTGCGGAGAGGCAGGGATTCGAACCCTGGGTGCCCAGAAGGCACAACGGTTTTCGAGACCGCCCCGTTCAACCGCTCCGGCACCTCTCCTTGTTGCGAGCCGAAAATTTAATGGTAAAAAAAATTAAAAGCAAAATTATACGTCGTTAACGGCCTAAATAATCGTCTTTAAATACCATTTGCTTTGACGATAATGCAAAATATTGGGTTGCCTGCATTATGCGAAACAAAATGAATTGGAAAATTGTTAATTTATGGGTAATTTAGACAATTCGGGAATAGTTACGGAAAATCCTATAATAATATCTAAGTTGACGAAGGCGTTCTTTTTATCTTTAACCAATTGTTATTATAAAAGATATATTGGCTTTTTCATGTGTAAGGGAGCTTTTTGCGAGTCAAGTCTAAAATTATGTGTAAATTACTTCCTAACCCAGGACCCAGCGGGGTA
>CAYRJN010000094.1:0-14815 GCA_964424545.1 uncultured Calditrichaceae bacterium | reverse complement strand
CAATGTTCTTCATGTTCTTAAACCAATTTTTACGGAGTAAAATGCTTAATCATTTCATTTTATTTAATATTTTTACATAATTTCCCAAAAATTTTACTATTTTACTAATTTTTTCTTAATTGAAACCCTTACAACCCCTCTAAAATCGCCTGCTTTATAACCGGTTGCCAAATCATTAGCATAATATTTTTTCAATCTCATTCTAACTTCGGCATTAATTTGCCGTTGACTTCCATGACAATTAAGGCATATCTTTTTCACGCCCAATGGTTTATAATAACGATAGCTATCTTCTTCGTCTACATATTGAATATACGGCGCTATATTTTCATGACTTTTTCCCCATTGTTCCCGATAATAGCGTAAAGCTTCTTCATCATATTTATCCGGTTTATTTTTCTCATTGCGATACTTCAAGGTTGTCCGTTTAACGCGGATTCCCTTAAGGAGACCCTGCTCAATGTTCAGGGTTAAAGTTTGGGCATTTTTCGAGCAAAATTCAATTCCACCCACGATGCCGCCGCTACCGATAGCTCCTTTTAAAGAACTAACAAGCGCTTTAAGAAGCAGCGTTGCCGACGAATCGCCGAGCGAAACAATTTTTTGTTTTTCACTTTCGCTTATTTTGTTGTTATTTTGACACGAAAATGACAACATTAATATTAAAATTATTATTAACCGCTTCATAACATGCCCTTTATTTTTTATTACGATACCTTTTCTTCCATTTTAGGTTTCTTATGCTTCCAACGGTTATGCGTCCACAACCAAAATGCGGGATCATTGATGATGTCTTCCTCTAATCTTTTTGTATATTTTTCGGTAATTTCTCCTTTTTGGGTATTTTTAGGATTATCAAATAATTTTTCAAAATAAATTTCGTAATATCCTCTTTTAATGCATTTTATAGATATATAAATAATAGGAAGATTATACTTCTTAGATAAAAGCTCCGTTCCGAAAAACACGGGCGCATCCTGATGTAAAAAAACAGTCCAATAACCTTTTTCCGGTTTCGCCGCCTGATCGGAAATAAAAGCAAAAGCTGACTTTTTCCCAATAAGCGAATGTATCTTCTTAAAAGATTCTTTAACAGAGATTAGTTTAATACCAAATTTTGTTCTCGACTTATAAATCAGGCGATCAAAATACTTATTTGAAAGAGGTTTATATAATACGTGTAAAGAATGATTAATAGCCAAGCTAATAGCGGCGCCCGCAAGTTCCCAATTTCCATAATGTCCTGTAACTATTATATAATCGCGACCGCTCTTTTCCACTTCTTCTATAACAGATAAATTATAAATCTTACACCTATTTTTAACTTGTTTTACGGTTAAAGAAAAAATTTTTATCGTTTCCATAATAATGTCGGTAAAGAAACGATAAAACCGTTTTCTAAGCCCCAATATCTCTTCGTCGGTTTTATCGGGAAAAGATTTTTTCATATTTCTGAATACCATCTCTTTGCGATAACCGACAATATAAAAAACAATAAAATACAAAACATCGGAAATGCGGTACAACAGCCAAAACGGTAAAACGGAAACGAGAAATATTATCGGAATTGTTAAATAATATATTAATGCCTGCACGATTTTTTCTTTTGAATAGTTACACTATAATGTCTACGCTTTACTATATATTACGACGCTTATATTTCACTTCGAACGCCGCGCGGCGCAATGCTGCTCTATTAATAATACCTTTAATAAAACGTTACTTCCATATTTTAGTATCCTAATTTCATAAAATATGATATTTCAAATATATTTTTTTAATATTTATCATTTTTTCATCTTATAAATTGTAAACATTTTGCAAATGCGACATGTTGGATTATCCTATTTAAGCGGACAATGACAACCCGATGACGATCGATCTCCTTTTGATCGAATAAATTGCCGACCTGCGTTCATTCGTAAAAAATTATTCTTCATGAAAATTTTTATCAAAGAGATCCTGAATACCGTTTAAAGCATCCTGTTCATCTTTGCCGTCGATAATAAACAGCACTTCGCTTCCCGGCTCGGCCGCAAGCATCATTACGCCCATAATACTTTTTCCGTTCACTTCATAACCGTCTTTTATTATCTTTATATCCGATTTATACTGTCCCGCTACTTTAACAAGATGAGCGGCGGGGCGTGCGTGCAAACCATGCTTATTGGTTATCTTAAATACTTTTTCTATCATAATTCTACCATAATAACTCCGACTGTCACGGCTAATAATAAAGGAGCCAACAAAGCAAGATAAATACTTGACGTGTTTTTACGAATTAAAAAGGCCGAAACCAGAATTACTACAAAAAAGGCGGACTCTTTTAGATCGCCCGTACTTGTTTTCGTAATAAAAACCGTCAGCATCACGCCAAGCGATAAGGCCCCGATAATTTTAAAGCCTTTTATTAATTTTTTAAACCGACCTATTTTCACATATTTATATACCGAAAAACCCTGTTCATAACCGATTTTTACGCCCCTGTAACGGATAGCAAAATGGGGAATATTATAAATTAAAAGAACTAAAAATAGTATGAACAATCTGATTTGAAGCTGCGGAATTAAAATCAACCATAACAGGCCGAGCATCGTTACGGCGGGTTTTATCCCCTGCCAAAACACCTGATCGCCGATCGCCCCAAGGGGACCGATCAGGGCGTTTTTTAATTTTTCGATTGAAGCCAGATCGGGAGAACCGTTTTTTTTACGTTCTTCTTCCAAACGGGCAACCGCACCGATTGCATAAGGCGCCATATAAGGATGCGCATTAAAAAAGGACAAATGACGTTTTAAAAAGGCTATTTTTTCACTCTCGTCGGTAAATAAATGGCGGCATTTTGCCCACAAACCAAAAGTGAAACCGACGGAAACCATACTTTTATAATTCCAGACCGCTTGAATAAACAGAGTATGTAAAAATACCCTAAAAAACCCGTTTTTTTGTTTTTTTTTATCACTCATTATGCCAAAAGTCCCATAAGAACAATACCAAAGCCAATCCCGATAAGAATATATCTGCGCATATCCTTAGTATCATAGAGCGTTAAAGCCAAGCCTAATCCGATTGCCCATAAAGCGATTACCGTATATTTTGCATAATCATTCCAAACTAACGGTATACTGCCCAACACAGCGGAAAGCGCCAGATCGCCAACGATCAAACCAATAAAAATAAGCGTAAAAAATCTAAAATAATTCAATGCTATCGAAAAAAACACGGCTCTTCGCACAACGTTAAAACCGCTCTTTTCAATATTTCGCATAATATAATCCAATAAAAAAGTGTTTTTATTGCGATGCCATAAGCGTAATTCGGCGCCGATATAACTTAAAAGAATGGCGTACAAAACAACTAATAAAAGAACAATATTAAAATGCTCGGGAAACAATCCGTTCAGATGTATGGCCAAAGTCGTCGCAATCATAGCCGCTCCGTTGCCGCCGGGAATTACCGCCGCCCCGACGGGAATATTGGTTATCCACAAAAACTGCATAATCATGCCGATTTGCAAACCGATATATATATCGCCCCCGGCCCATCCGATTAACGTACAGGCAATAATCGGCTGCGAAATAAAGGCTTGCAATACCGTCGTTGTATCCAGCGTTAACAACGCTCCCAAAAGAGCGATAATAAAAAATTCGGCTAAGCCCATAACATATCGTTCACTCTTTTACTTTATTCCCGTATCCAATTGAATCGGAACAATCGTTCGGAAACGATTTTTTGCAAGGCTATCCAACCATATTTCCCCGAAAAGATAATATCCGTCCGGCGCAACCGGCAAGGTTCCGTCGACTTCGAATTCTACATTTTTTGTCACTTTCGGATAAAAATCATGTCGCGTGCCGCGAATTTTTATTTCATCAAAAAGATAATAAGATTCTTTGATGGTCGCCTGCCAGTTCTGCGGTTTCTTGGAAGCAAAAGCCGGCAGCAATTCAAGGATATAACTTCCGCTTGAGTGCGGCACAAAAACGATTTTTTGCTCTTTATGAGAGAGACCGCTTTGCAAAATATCTTTTCCCGAATAATCTTTTACATTGATAGCAAAATCCGTAAAAAGATTGAACGTTTCGGCGTCTACTTCAACATCAAAAACAACTTTACTCTGGCGGTCATCCACAGTAAAAGAGTACTCATAACTATCGGAATTTTCATCCACGTCAATCGTGCGCTGAAAACCGGATATTTTGCCGCCGACCATACAGCGCGTTTTATCATAATAATAGTTATAGACGTCAAATTCGCCGCGCGGATTTTCACCTTGTTTATAATGAACATAATCGATAATTTCGGGATTGGTTTTTAAACCGCTGAAAGCTATTTCCACATCCACACCCGACGTTTTGGAATTGGCAAAACCGGCATATAAATCTACTTCCCATGTACCCAGCGAAAGTTTATCTCCCGACGCCCGTAGAACCCATTCGTCGCCTTTTCCCGCATCGACAGTTACATAACGCCCGTATTTGACGCCTTTGGGATCAAACAGATAGGCGCGTATCTTACTGTATCCGTAATTTTTTGCGCTGAAATTAACTATCATTGAAGACGCGCCGGGCGGAACATCTACAAATATACGATAAACATCGCCGGGCTTGATCTTAATATTATTTAATTTTTTTGAAAAATCGTTTTTTTGCTCGAATATTTGCGGTACAACGGCAGTACACATCAATTCAAACTCTACATCCCGCTTTTTGTCACCGCCTTTACGATAAGCGATTATTTTTCCGTTATAAAGTCCGCTTTTATTCAACTGCTTTTTATCGAACCATACATCCACTACGGCGGGTTTTGTCCCTTTTAGGTAAACGCTTTTATTATTTAATTTCAGCCATGGTTCGCTTGAATATAAATTAAAGGCTCTGTAAAAATTTTGTTTATCGTCTTTGGAAAACTTTTTTGGGAAAACCGCATTGATGTAAAATTTTTCCTTATCGTCAACCGTAGGGAAATAGGTTCCGAAACGCCAATAAGCGGCCTGTCCGTTTTCCGTTTCATAAATGGGGCTTACCGTGTCAATCGTATATTCCGTTACGCCCTTTTGGTCGCCGCGTTTAATATATCTTTTATAATATTCAAAGGCTTTGGGCACGTTGATAATGCCCGCCCCCTGATCGAGATACGTATAACCCGGCAGACGATCCGCCGAATTTTTTACGGCCTTTTTTAAAACGGCATTATTGATAACAAGATGTTGCGTATAGGCGGCGGACAGGATTAAGGCCATGCAACCGGCGGCATTGGGCGAAGCCATACTGGTTCCCCACATACGATCCCCGCCGCTGAAGGGCGGCACGGTGGACGAGGCCGAACCGGGCGCAATAACATCTGGTTTATTCAGTTCGCCGCCGCGGGAACTGAAGCGAAATACTTTATCTTTTTTCAAAGGCGCGCCGTAATTATCGCGAGCATTTTTAGCTGTTAACAGCGCCCCGACTGTAATTACGCGATTCGCCGCGGCCGGCAATCCCACGGTCGAAATGCCCGGGCCTTCGTTTCCAGCGCTTAAACAGGCTACAACTTTGCTATCTTTTAAAATGCTGTTCAACCGTTCGGCCATATCGGACATACCCTCAATTTCCGAACCGACGCCGAAACTCATATTAATCACTACCGGACCTTCATATTCTTTAGCAAAATTTAAGGCATATTCATAGGCTTTAAGCATACTGCCCGTTGTGGTGGAACCTCCGGCGAGACTACCGTTACCCAATTTACAACTGATAATTTTTGCGCCTGGAGCGACCCCGTTAAAGCCTTCCTGCCCGTCAATTTTATAACCGGCGGCTATTCCGGCTACATGTGTCCCATGAGATGCGCCGTCAAAATGGAAACTAACTTTCTTTTTCTTTGGGAAAATATTCAAGCCGAAGGTCGCCAAATTTTTATCATATTTTTTATTGCGCCCGCGGAATGTAAAAGCCTGATGTTTTTCTTTATAATTCCACAACGGCGCTTCGTCGTCCACGTTGCCGTCGCCGTCCAAATCCACATAAGCCAGCCAGCCGTCCTTCGATTTAAAAACCAAAACCCCGTATCTGTCGTCTTTTTTGCCGTTGTTGTTAATATCGGGAATAGCCGAATTAAGAAAATTTTCTTCTTCTAATACTCCGACGTAATAAACGGAATCAACGGGCTGATAAGCGATTTTATCGAAACCGAATAACTTATAATCCGAATTTGTTTTCAAATAAACTTGTCCGTTTTCATTGCTTGTATCGGCTTTAGTGATAAAAACATCGCCTTCGCCTGAAAAATCCTGCACGTCAATTACTTTAACGCCGCCATCCGGAAGTTTCTTCAACCCCTCAACACCCATATCCACGCCGGTATCAAGGATGATGATAACCACGCCGTTACCGTTATAATCGGGATGCATTTTAATAAATTTTTCAGCGCCTGTGCGCTGTACGTCAAGAAAAGTCCAATCTTCGCCAAATACAAAAACGGCAATTATCAGTATAAAAAGAATTTTTTTTATCATAATTCCTCGCAAAAAATAGTGACCGATCATCAAAAGTAGACCGACACACCGAATAAAACGTTGCTTGGTCTAAAATAATACTTGTGTTGATTGTTATTGATGACATTTTCCGTTTTATTACCGTTTTTAACGCTTTCCTCCGTTCTCTCTCTTTTTTCTTCGGAATAATCATAAGATAAATCGGAGCCATATTCGGCATGCAGACTCAGATATTTCGTTACAAATATTTCAACACCGCCAATCATCGAAAAGCCGATCGAATAACTATTAAGTCTGCCCATATAATAGGTTTTGGCGATAAGCGTATCTCCATTAAAAGTCTTGTTATTCGTTTCATATTTATTATAGCCATATCCTAAAACCAGTCCGGCGCCTAAGTAAAAAGAGACCTTTTTGTTTACTTTAGGATAAAAAAGATATAGCGGCCTCACTGTCACATAATAGGCGTTTCTATCGCTCTCCCCCACGCTATAGGTGGTTAGTGGATTGCCTATAATTTGATTATCAAAATTATCGCTACGGTTGTCCGTATTTAAACTAACGCCGATACGCAAAGCGTTTTTGGAGCTAAAATGATATTTTAACGCGATATTAGCCCCGTTAAAAGAATTCAATGTAAAATTACTCGATATTTTGAACTGAAAAGCCCACGAACCTTTATATAATCCGTTGATTGCGGTAGAATCTTTATCTTCGGTATTTTCTTGAGAGAAGGAATTTACAATCATAAGATGGACAAGCAACACTATAAAAACGATCTTGCTTCTTCTCATTTTTCTACTCCTTAATTATAAAAATCACCCTCACAAAAACTCATATTTCAAGCGGCATAAAAAGAACCGACGCAAGAAATTACCTTTTTTATTTGCGGAATAATATAATCTTATATAAGAAAACATACAAGACTATTTATAACGGCGCCGGAATTCAAAACATCGCCGAAAGAATTATAATTTTTCAGGATTAAGAACCACATGTTTAACCGTTTTTCTGTTCCATGTATAAACCACATGCACCAAACCGTCAGAAGTCTGAATAACGATAGGGTAAGAATACTCCTCTTTCTCTCGGTCGGTTTTTTCGGTTACGGGCTCCAAATCGAGAGCGCGCTTCCATGTTTTTCCGTCTTTGGAAAGCGCAACGCTTAAAGGCACGCGATCGCCCCAATTTTTTCCCGTAGGATTATAAATTAACAATTGCCTACCGTCTTTTAAAGTTACGGCGTCAATCCCCGAATTGGGGTTTGGTAAAGCAGTAGCGTTCATCTTACTCCAAGTTTTTCCGTAATCTTCCGACCAGTTTTGAGCGATTACCCCCTCTTTTGTGCGGCTAAGCATTTGCAGTTTTCCATTACCGTAATTCAAGATGGTCGGCTGGATTGCGTTAAATTCTTTAGGATCGTTAAAGGGTCCTATTACGCTCCATGTTTTTGCGTTATCTTTACTGCGCTCAATGTAAATCTTCCAACCTTCCGTTTTACTTTCCGTGCTGGTGGGCGATAGGATATCGCCATTAGCCAATTGTATCGGCTGATTTTTAATAGGGCCTAAAATTCCTTTGGGCAGTTTAACGGGCTTCGACCAACTTTTTCCCGCATCGCTCGAAGTGAGATAAAGGCCCCACCATTCTCTCGGATTTGGACCGACTTTATAAAAAAGGTAAAGCGGACCTTCCGCCGGCTGAAAAAGCACCGGATTCCAACAGGGATAACGTAATTTTTCATTTTGCACGCCGTTGGCCGCCTCTTCGGGCATGGTCCAAATACCGTTTATTTTACGTGATACCCAAATACCCACATCCTTATTTTTCTCTGCGGTACCGCCGAACCAAGCGGCAACGATTGTTCCCTGACTCTCGGCAATGGTCGAAGCATGACATTGCGGCGTAGGCGCTTTCCATATTTCATAAATAAACTCTTCCGTAACGACAGCCGCATGTTTAACGCGCTTATTCGGCGTCTTTTTCTCCTCTTTTTTACCGCAGGCGGCCATAAAAAAAACGATTGCTATCATCAAAATCAAACTTCGCATGACAAAACTCCTCCTCTTATTATTTACAGATTTCTTAAAAACATTTAATGCCTGCGTTTTCATTAATTATATGTTGGTTTCGGAATTAAAAAAATGATACGGTTCAAACTTTCTTAGTCTTCTTTTTAGAATATCTGCTTTAAATTCTAAATATATAGATTCTCCGCTTGAATCGGATAGTGACAACTTAATTATGATCGCTCCTCTTTATAATCAACTTGCGAAGCTATGGTCTTCCAATAACGCGATTTTTTTTATCATACTTTGATAAATATTTTACGATTAAACAAAAACCTCAATAAAATCAACGACAAAGCGACGGAAACAATATTTAACAGCAAATACGCCCAATCCTTCCCGACGGCTGCGGCGATATTCCCGCCTACAAAACGACGCGCCAAATCATTAAAATCCATAATATTACGCGCCAAATAAATGGTAATGGGATTTACGCCGATCCAAACAAAAATCAGCGTCCATTCTTTAAAATGCAGCATATCGATAATCCAATAGAAAAATCCCATCAGCATAAAACTATAACCGCCCGCCACAAGTACGTAAGTCGGCGTCCATATTTTTTTAATAACGGGCATTTGTAGGGACCAAATAAAGCCAAAAATTACCATGACCAGTCCACCGCCCATAAGATAAATCAAACGTCTTTTATCGTCTATCGATTTTTCAATCAAAATAAGTGAGGCAAAAACGCCGAGCAACGCGCTGACCGCCGCGGGAAAAGTGCCCAATATGCCGCAGTTATCCCACGTACCGTCGTGTTTGGCGCCCGGTAAAAAAAGCTCATCGATATATTTTGCCCAATGAGCGTTCTGCGCAACCGAAGGATGACCGACACCCGGAACCGGAACAAAACTTAGCAGTATCCAATAACCGATCAGGACGGAGGCGGAAATAATCAGCAGGCCGCACAACCTGAAATTCAAAAACAGAATAGAAACAATAAAATAGGTAAAAGCCAAACGCGGCAACACGCCCACGATGCGGATATTCGGCCAAACATGTTTAAAACCGCCATAATAAAGAATGCCCAATCCCCATAATAAAATAAAACGTCGTAAAATGCGGCGATAGGCTTTTTGCTTATCTCCGCCGCTGATAATCCGCGACAACGAAAAAACGATGGACATACCCATCACAAATTCAAAAAGCGGGAAAATCAAGTCGTAAAAATGAAAACCTTCCCATTTGCAATGTTCGAACTGCGGTAAGAATATTTCTCTCACCCCCGGCCCGAAAAGCTTCACCACGGCAAGCGCCAGCCCCGTTCCGCCGATCAGCCAAAACATATCAAAACCGCGTAACACATCCACCGAAAGGATGCGTTCGTTTTTCTTTTCCATCTTTTTCCTCTATCTAAATAATTTATTGCTTAGGTATTTCATTATTCGACTTAAACCTCTTCTTCGGACTAAAATCCGTTTAATTACTGAGCTATTTTATCCACGAGTTAAACTCATATCAAGTCATTTTTTCCTCCTCGTGATTTTCGTAAGCTTCGTAGTATTTACTACTAAACCGTGCATCTGTTTAAACTTACGGCAAAATAGGTTCAAGAAACTTCGAAAAAACATCCGCCATACGCATCATACCCAAATCGGTAGGATGACAACCGTCTACCGTACCCTCCCCATCCGCGCCCAGCATGCCTTTATTGGACAGATAATACAGCCCATTCATTCCCTCTTTGCGTAATTTTTCATAAAGAGCATGAGCTATTTTACCTTTAACCGTAGGAGAAATATCATAGACATTGCTGTCTTCAGCCAGCACGATGGGCGTGTTCGGTTTTTTCGCGCGTAATTTGCGTATAAAGGGCGCGAAGCGCTCGTTTATCATTTGCGGCGACATATTCCAAAGACAATCCAACACATAAACAGCGGGATTCAATTCGGTAAGCAGATCGGCCATTTCCATTTCCATTTTACCGCTGCCGGAAAACCCGAGGTTAATAACCGGCGCATCAAGACGACGACCGACGATATTGGTGAAAGCCGTACCCGGCCGCGAAGCGCAACCTCCTTGAGTGATGGACGTCCCGTAAAAAACGATCGTTTTGTTAAGTCTCGATACTTCTTTGTCTGGCCTTTGAAGATACGCTTCTTTAGGCAATCCGATTTTTATCGAATTAAGACTGTTATACAAAGGCAGATATAAAATATATTCGGATGCCGGTTTAACCTTAAAAATAACGAGATTGCTGTCGGCTTTGGGCCGGCCGTTTTTCAGGAAAAGATAGGAACCGTTTTTCTGTTTGCCGTATAAATCGATTCCGCTGACGCCCGTAGCGGCCATGTGCGGCATAGCAAGATCATGACTCCGCAAAACCCACTGTACCTTTATAGAAGTAGCATCGGTCATAAATCGCAGATTCATTCCCGCCGAGTTATGACTAAGCCCCCAAACCGATTTTGTAACCTTACCTTCCACTGTGGCCGGCAGGCGATCATAATAAGATTCCGTGTTCACCCAACCTTTGCCTTCAATGGCCAACAGCGTACCGTCATACCAAACCGTTTCGCCGTCGGCGTCCAAAACGCCCTGCGATTTTTTGATTTCTGCGCTCTCAATCCGGAGGCTCATGGAGGAGAGCAAGAATAAAAGAGCGTAAATAGCTATATTTTTCATATTCAAATCCGCTTTCTTATACATTAATATCTGTTATTTATTAAAGAGATGACTTAAACTAACCAATTTCCAGATTATTGGCAAGCGATGATTTTATGTTTTTATAGCCCACAATCCGATATGAATATATTTTAGAACTTTTCCTAATCCGGTCAAATACCCATATGTATGACATACCGTTCGGGCGGAAACGCAGGCTCCTGCGTCTAACGCCACAATTCAGAGAGTCAATTCATTCGGCTGTTTTTTGGGCTATGGAATTCTTTAGAACAAAGCGTTGCGAAGAACATAGTTTTACAAATTGATTAATGAAGACCATAGCGATCATCATGAATATGTCATTATCCGATAAACGGGGGAATCAAAATGTAGCAAATGGTAAGATTTGGATTACCATCACGACTATACAGCATCGGGAATGACAGCTTATGGAAGATAAATATGCAAAAATTACAAAAATAAATGAAGAAAAATCACTTTTTTTATTTCTCTTTTAATTCTACTTAGTTAGTCGGCAAAAAAAAGATGATAACTATTTGAAAATGTTGTATATTAGGCTATGCATTTAATAAACGGAACAATATAAAAAAAATTTTAATAAATTTTCATTTTTTTAACCTTATCAAAGGAGTAAATCAAATGGGATGTATCCCCTAACAAGGGAATTACATTCTATAATTTCTATGTTTACAATATATTATGCAAGCCATTTTAAAATAAGAGTCTTTGATTTTCTTCCGCTATGCGGTCAGTATATTACCGGTTTAGTGCAATCTAAAAAAAGAAAAAGGAAAAGGAAAAGGAAAAGAATGGTTGAATGTATTCCTGATGCTTACTGGTAGGTAATGCAAAATTTCCTTCTATTCCCATTGGAATTACAAGGCGGTAAATAAACAGATTGCGCAAGAAGCAGATAAAGAACTCGGTCAAGGATAGGATAAATGCTTATTGATAGATGAGAGCTATTTTGCAAAGAAGGGCAAATCATCAGCAGGAGTGACAAGACAATGGAACGGCCGGCATGGAAAATTAGAAAACGTTCAATTGGTGTTTATGCTACCCTTGCTAAAGATGATCGATATTCTATTATAGATACCCGCTTGTATTTGCCACGTGAGTGAACTGACGACAAAAAGCGGATAAAAAAAGTAAAAATTCCTGTAGAAAACCAGACCCATAAAACAAAACTTGGCTTGGCTTTAAAGATAGTTGAAAGCGCAATTGAAAACGAAGTCAAGTTTAATGGGGTAAGCGCTGACGGCTTTTGTGGTAATGACTCCAAATTTATTGATAAACTTGGCAAAATCTTGTTATAGATATTCATAGCGATAGACGTATTTATACAGAGGAATCAAAGCTTGTTGTTCCTAAAAAAAGGTCTGGTCACGATAGGAAGCCGCGTAAAGCAATACCCCATATCCAACTTATTCGTGTTGATAAGTTAATACTTTCTTGTGAAGATTCATTATGAGAAACTGTTGATCTTCGTAAAGGAACATAGGGAACAATCAGAGTATGCGTAATAATAAACACGGCATGGCTATGGGATAACGAAAAAGAATCGGCAATGAAGCTGACGCTTATTGCAAATAAAAAACGAATAATAAAAACGGTGAGGAGACCTGTCCAAAACTACGAAAATATTAAAAATACATAACTTTAATGATTTCGGTATTTTTCCTGTGTTGACTTGCAAAAAATGAAAAATGATCGATCTTTGTTTAAAATAAATTGGAAAATTTTGTCAAAATATCTTCAATTTAAAATAAATCGCTCAGTTTTGGAAGAGATAAGAGGGTAATAGTAAAATATAAAAATGATACATCAAATATAATTTTACATAATTTTTTATATGTATATTTTCAGTTTAACGTAACGGAAAGTAAATTTTAGTAATATAATTATGAACAACCTAAGTGAAGTAAAAAAAACTGTAATATCATTTTTGCCGGAAAAAGGTAATAGCGTAAATAAGCAGGCTACAAGTTGTTTAGCGGATTTAACAAAAAAATTAGTTGAACTAAAAGTTAATTCTCATCATATTTTAAAACAAAATATCTTTTTAAAAGTTGAAAATCATGATCAATTTTTAGAAAGGAAAGGAATACTTCAAAATATATTAGAAGGCTATTATTCCAATGATATTCCGCCTACTGGAATGGTATCTCAAGCGCCTGCAAACGGCGCGGAAATTGCCATAGAAGTAACTATTGCGTTAGATAACGATATAAAAATTGAGGATAAATCCTTTGATAATATAAACTATAAAATTGTACGCGTTAATGACTATATAGAGATTTTTGCTTGCGGGATTACATCGCTTGAAAAAACAAACGATATTCAAAAACAGTCGGAAATTGCATTTGAAAAAATGAGTAATATTCTATCCTGTGAAAATTTAGATTTTTCATCTGTAATTCGCCAATGGAATTATATAGAAAGAATTCATACTGTCTCTGCAAATAATGGTAGACTAATTCAAAATTATCAAATTTTTAATGACGTTAGATCGAAATATTACTTACACAGCGGGCATTTTACAAATGGTTATCCCGCAGCAACCGGCATCGGTATGGATGTTGGAGGTGTTTCAATCGATTTTATTGCAGCATCGTCAAGTAAACAAATTTCCGTCCATTCGATTAAAAATCCTATGCAAATAGACGCTCATTTATATGGAAAAACGGTACTAATAGGAAGTAATAACAAAAAAACGTCGCCAAAATTTGAGCGGGCAAAAGTAGTTTCCAATCATTATGCAGGAGAAATTTATATTTCGGGTACAGCGGCAATAAGAGGACAAGAAACGATCGAGCGAAATGAAATTGAAGGACAAACCATTGCTACTATTGAGAATATTAAAGAACTTATCAGTATTGATAATTTAAGGAAAAATGGCGCTGAGGTAACAAATGATTCAATAAAATTATGTTTTTTAAGAGTTTATATAAATAATAAACGCGATTTTAATAAAGTAGCAGAACTATGTAATAAATATTTTCCGAAGGTTCCAACTTTATATTTAATTGCCGAAATATGTAGAGATAATTTGCTGGTTGAAATTGAAGGAAAAGCGATTTTTTAAAAACTTTATATTACATTAATATATGGAGGATGATAACAGATGAAAAAAGATGGCCATGCAGAAATTAAAAATATAATATTTTATCTCTTCTCTATTCTAATAACGATACAAATGTTTGCTTGCCAATCCACGGATGAAAAAATAATTGAACAATGGAATAAAAAAAAGGAAATTCCAAACGAGCTAACTATAAAATACCCCCAAAATAATACGGTTTTTCCTCCGGACTTTATTCCTCCTACATTTATTTGGGAAAAATCCGATCCAAACATAAAAAGATGGTTTATTGTTGTCGATACGGAAGGAAAAAAACAATTTATCACCGATTTTAGCGATAACACCAGCTGGAAAGCGGATTCGCTTCAATGGGAAGCGTTAAAAAATGCTTCAATGGGTAAAAAAATAAAAGTGTCCATTAGCGGAATAAATGACAAGACACTAATCTCCACATCCAGCGTTATTATTTCATTCTCTAAGGATTCTGTAAAGGCGCCGATATTTTATCGTGATGTTCCGTTGCCGTTCAGATATGCGCTACAAAATATCTCAAAAATAAAA
>CAYRJN010000093.1:0-15013 GCA_964424545.1 uncultured Calditrichaceae bacterium | reverse complement strand
TTAATTAAAGAAAAAAAAGCGAGAGATAAAAAATAGTTTTTCAATATTAGTCGGATTTCCAAATCCTTTATCGATGCTCTAAAACAAAAGAGAATAATGAAGATTGATTTTTTTTACCGGTTGCGATAATTTATTAGAAAAAGTATGAATAATAACAAGACTTTGAAATTCTTTTGGGAATAAATAATTCGCCTTTTAGATAGGTTAACGGAAAAAGTAGAATGGTAATGAATGATGGTTGTTTTTAGGGAAAACATCTTTTAAAGTCTCTTTTTCTTACTGGTTTTTAAAAAGGAATTATTAAAAAGATTGACATCATATTTAAAAATTATATATCTTTATACAAAATTATTAAATATTTTGAAGATAAATTCTAAAATCGGTCGATGAAAATAATATATTGGAATGGATTCGCTCCGACCATTTTTAGGCGCGGTTTCTTTTTGCTCAATTTAATTGTAAAAAGCTAAGACAAAAACAGAGTAATTTCAGCGATTAAATAAAAAATGGAGAAGAATCAATGGAATTTGAATGGATCGATCTCGTAATGTTAAGAAATTTTATATATGCCATTTTCGGCGTTATTGTCGGAGTAATCGCGTCGGTAAGCACTTATAAACTAATAAACCGCATTACTCGTTTTGATATACCCAATGAACTGGAAAAAGGCAATCTTGCTGTTGGAGTTGTGGTAAGCGGAATTTTTATTATGATCGGTTTAATCGTCGGGTTGATTATAGGCATGAGTTTGAATTAATGTTCAAAGCGCATTACATAATCGCCTTTACGACCCTGTTTTTATTTTTTTCCTGCAACGGGAATAACGCAGGGCAACAAGCTGAGCAGATAAAAGCGATACAGTTAAATCCAGCGACGGATAGTTTGAAAACGATTAATACTTTGGATATTAACCGTAAGCGGGCTTTAAGTAAAATGGTTATAAAATATAAGCCCATTATAAAAAAATACGCCAAACGCTACGGCTTTGACTGGCGTTTAATCGTTGCTCAAATAGTGCAGGAATCGGGTTTTAAGGAAAAAGCAAGGAGCCGCGTCGGCGCCAAGGGACTGATGCAAATTATGCCCGGAACAGCCAAGGAAATCGGGCGGGAGCTTGAGTTTGAATATATTATGAAACGTCCGCGGGAGAATATTACGGCGGGTATTTATCATTTATATAAACAGTACCGTCTTTTTCCCGAAGCAAAACATGAAGAGCGTTTAAAACTCTCGCTTGCCAGTTATAATTGCGGCGCCGGCCATGTATTTGACGCTCAGAAAATAGCGGAATATTACCGAAGGCCCAGCAATTACTGGACGGAGGTTCGTCCCTATTTGGCCATGTTAAAGAAAACGGACTGGCAACTTCATTTGCAGGTTTGGCCGACCGGAAAACCGCAGTACGGTTATTTTTACGGTTACAATGAGACGATAAAGTATGTTGATAATATTTGGGAAATGTATCTTTCCTATAAAAAATTCTTATAAAACTAAATTTACAAAATAAATGGCCGATACTTATAATATCGCCGATTATAGATAAAATAGAGGTTTGAATTTTATTAATTACGTTATGCGCTGGCCTTTACGTTTTATAGATTAACGGCCGCATATTCGAAAAATAGTGATGTTAATCAAGGTGTGATGATTTAAAAAGCTTAAATTTCTATATCTTACAATTAGTGATTGAAATTAGCGTTTTGACGGTAAGGTTTTTATTTCATAAGAAAACTCGGAATAGCCAAACGGAATTTTTTTGCAAAGACTTTGATCCCGAACTTTCGGACAAGTGTAAAAGCCTGAGGCGATACGCGTCGCGCCGTTGTAGAACAGACTATGTTATGTATGTCTCGGATGGGAATTAATTAATTGTTTTATGAGATATGAAAAATTTAAAATGTGTATGAGAATGATAATTACAGTTATAGTAAATAGTCAAAGGATAAACTATGAGAGTAATTAACAAATCAATCCTATTGTCTCTATCGATTTTGCTGATAATTGTTAATGTGCAAGGTCAGAATACGGCAAAAGTCAGCTATATTATCGGTACGGTTAAGATTGTCAGCAGCGGACAGACAAAGTGGAGAAAAGTAAGCTATAATATGGCCGTTAAAAAAGGCGACCGCTTGCAAACCAGCCTGAATGCGCAGGTAGAAATTACCATGCCGGACGGTTCGCGTATAAAAGTAAATGAAAACTCTATATTCGAAATAAAAGAGATAAAAATATCCAAAACGGAGCAGAAGGATGAAATGAGTTTTTCTCTTTTTGCGGGAAATATTTGGGCGAAATTCAAAAAATTGATCAGCTCTCGTCAGAGTCGAAAAATAGAAAGTCCCAGCGCCGTTGTTGCTATCCGCGGTACGGAATTTGAAATGGAAGTGAATAAACAAGGAGGCACGGGCCTTAATGTCATCGAAGGAAAGGTGGCTTTTAAATCGAAAGATACCGGCGATGAAGTTCTTGTAGGCGCGGGACAGAAAAGTATGATTGAAAAAGGCAAGGCGCCCACGCAGCCCACGGCCGCTAAAAAGACGCGGGGAAGCGGTTCCGCGGCCGCTACGAAAGATCAAGGGAAGTTCGAGGTAAATATAAAAAAAATCGTTACCGATCCGGCGGTTCTCGGAAGCGGCGTTGCCGTCAGCGGTAAATTACCTCGCGGGGCAACGCTTATAGCCGACGGTCAGCCGATTACTGTAGATGCTCAGGGGAATTTTACAGGCAATATCCGTGTGAAGGAGGGGTTGAATACAATCAACTTGACGGCAACGATAAACGGCAGGACAAGAACGCAGACCGTTAAAGTTTTTGTGAACACCAAAAAGCCGGGAATACAATTTTCAACGCCGGTCGTATCGGGTTATTTTAATCGTCGCGATTATAGCTTAAGCGGCGCCGTATTTGATCCTACGCCTCTTGACCGCGTTAAAGTATACCTTAACAAAGAATTGGTAACGGAGGTTCAGGGCCGCGGCAGCTTTAACAGAACCATAATTTTGAAAGAGGGAGAAAATATTATTCATATCCGTGCCGTTGATTTGGCTGAGAATACGACCGAGGTGAGCCAAAGATTATTTCTTGATACGGTAAAACCCATAATAACCATGACGGAACCGGCTCAAGCGGTTTATGTGCGTTTTGAGCCGCCGCCGCCACCCGGGCAGGATACGGATTTATCCAAACAAAGATTTACGCAAACAATCAGAGGTCTGATTATCGATCCGAAACCCTCTTCGGGAATAAAAAGCGTTAGTATAAATGGTCAGGATGTAAAGCCCAATGTTGACGGCAGCTTCGAAATGCAAATAACCTTGCGGCGCGGTGAAAACCGTTTAAATATTGTCGCTGAAGATATGGCCGGAAATATCAGAAGGGAAAATAATCGAATGATCCGTGTACAATAATTCTGGAGTGCATTGCATGAAAGCGATTGGTCTGTTTGTTGTTGTTTTTTTTCCGCTATTTTTGACGGCTCAAAGCGGATTTGATGTGACGGGACGCGTCTCTTTAAATGTGGAAAATTATGATTACGATCCGAATTCCACATTAAAACCGGATTCTATTTCCGATGAAGAATACAGTAAATCCTCTTTGGTACCAGGGCTTAGAGAGAAATTGGATATAGCCCTTTTTGGCCGCTCTAAAAATATGGACATAAGCCTATTGGGAGATATTCGTAATGACGATTGGAATAAATTAGCTGTCGGCGCGTTTAGCACTATCGAACGTTTAACCCTCAGCGCGCGAATAAAAGAGAATGAACTGATACTCGGCGATTATTTTATGAGCGTTTCGGAAATGTTTTTACAGAGTTTGCAGATTCGCGGAGCAAAAATCGCTTTGCATAGCGGATTTCTCGGAAATACACGCAATTATATAAAGGCTACCGGATTGTACGGCCAGGTGCAAAAAACCTTTCCCATTGGCGCCCGTTTAAAAAATACTTATCGGCAGTATGAAACCAGCGGACTTTATAAACGCATGATGGGTTCCGGGCTGGCCGATGTGGGCATGGAAGATGTCTATCATCTCGGAATACGATATCTATATGCCAAAGACGATCCTAATAGTATCGAGAATGGTCTTAATCAACCTATTACCAATCAAAGTTTGGGAGCGGTGGGAGAATTATATCTTTTCAAGAGACGGATTAATCTTTTCGGCGAAGCGTATCAGAGCAGGGTCGATTCACTTAATGCGAATAACGTAGGTGATAAAGCCGTTAAAGGCGGTGTTGATCTAACGGTCAATAATTTTCGTTTGACGGGATTTTATCAATATCTCGGTTATGATTATTATTCCGCCGGTTATCCCTATCTTAGGAACGATAAAGACGGTTATAAATTGATAGCGGGTTATAATGTGCCGGAGTGGGTGATCCTAAACGCCGAGTTCGAAAAATATCATGATAATCTGAAAGATCTCGATACTAAACCGACTACCGATACGCAAATTGGTTTTTTCGGCATTACGACCAATAAAAGCAATTATCCGGAGTTAACTCTGCGTTATGGGTTTCAAAACGATCAAAGCAATACGGTTATGATTGAGGATACAATACCGACATACACCAATAAAAAATCGATAACTTATGAAGGACGACTCTCTTTTAAGATCAAATCCAGCCGTTTTTCCTTATCGACGATCTATATTGATTTGGACGATCGCAGTCTGTTGTATACGGGCGAACCTCTTGGTACGAGTCAATTGATTTCATCGTTTAACGGTTATATAAATCCGGCAAAGTTGTTGTTTATTTCCGGCGGTCTTGTCTACAGCGAATTAACGTTGACTAACGGGCAAAAAAATAAAAATATCTATGCTTACGAATCGAGCCGTTGGGATATTATTCCGATGATATTGCGCTTTAACACCAATATCAGCTATATTATCAATGATGCCGTAAACGGCGGCACTCAGGATATGTTGAGCGATTATAATCGTGTTAATGTTAACGTTTCATTCGAATATTTCTTTACCTCCAATATATCTATTAAGGTGATAGGCGGTACGGACAGCCGCAAAATGTGGTATACACAGCAAATGGCGATGAATGTGATCAATAATCCCGATTATGGTCCCACCTATTTTAATATGAACGAATCGTATGATGCCCTCATTTACGGCGCCGAGTTTAACTGGATTTTCTAAACGGCGGAGGAGATTATTTCTCCTTTATTTTTGACGTTTGACGATTTTAGTTTAGCGCGCGCGATGCGACCTTGCCGTGTTGTTTTTTACGTACGGATTGAATGGGTTTTTAATCGGGACAGAAACCCCCGGCGGAACGCGCTTAAAATTGTCTATAATAAGGCGGATACGGTATTAATTCATTATTTTCCTTACGAATATTAATCATAAAATTTAATAGGTTTTTAGCTTTTGAATAGACCTATTTTTTGCGGAAATTTATATAATTGTTATACAGAACAATTTATGTGAGGCAGGGCAATGACGCAGTCGTATGACTTTTATAAATTAAACGACACTTACAGCGATGAAGAGCGCATATTGCAGGAGAGTGTGCGAAAATTTGTAAATGTATCTTTTTTACCGCTGATTAGGGAATATCATCGTAAAGGTGCGTTCCCTCTGCAGATTGTTAAGGAGATGGGCGCTCTCGGCGTTTTCGGCGTTACCGTTCCTGAAAAATACGGCGCGGCCGGATTAAGCCATTTTATGTACGGACTGGCTATGCAGGAACTGGAGCGGGGGGATAGCGGACTACGTTCTTTTGCTTCCGTTCAAGGAAGCCTGGTGATGTTTCCCATCTATCGTTACGGTTCCGAAGAACAAAAAAATAAATGGCTGCCGTTGCTTGCCGCCGGCGAGGCTGTCGGTTGTTTCGGACTGACGGAACCCGATCACGGCTCGGACCCGGGAGCAATGATTACACGAGCTCAAAAGACTGATGGCGGCTGGATTTTGAACGGGGCTAAGATGTGGATTACTAACGGCGATATTGCCGATGTGGCTGTGGTTTGGGCGAAAACGGAGGACGGTATTAGAGGGTTTCTTATTGAAAAGGGTTTTAATGGTTTTACGGCCAAAAGGATAAAAGGCAAATTCTCGCTACGCGCTTCCGTTACCTCGGAACTGAGTTTTCAAGACTGTTATGTACCGCAAGAAAACATACTTCCCGGAGCAGAAGGCTTAAAAGCGCCGCTTTCCTGTTTAAACGAAGCGCGTTACGGCATTGCTTGGGGCGCGGTGGGCGCCGCTATTGCTTGTTATGATGAAGCGCTGACTTATGCCAAAGAGCGTTTACAATTTGGTAGGGCCATTGCTTCTTATCAAATTACTCAGGAAAAACTTGTTGAAATGTTGAGTGAAATCACCAAAGCGCAACTGCTTGTACATCAGCTTGGCCGGCTTAAAGATGCGGGAAAGGCAAAGCACTATCATATATCGCTGGCCAAAAGAAATAACGTTTATCAAGCTTTGAAAATTGCTCGTTCGGCGCGTACGATTTTAGGGGCAGCCGGAATAACCGATGAATATCAAACGATCCGGCATATGATGAATTTGGAATCGGTATTGACTTATGAAGGCACACATGAAATTCATACCCTTATTCTCGGTAATCAAATAACGGAAATGAACGCTTTTAATTAGAGTCGATTAAATAGATGAAAGTTTTGTTGGTTGAAGACGATAACGTATCGCGAGTATCCATATGCCGCTATTTGAAGGATAACGGTTATCAATGTTTTTCGTTTGCCGGATTGCAAGAGGCTGAGGAAACGGTTTTTTCGCAGGCTTTGGATATTGTATTTTGCGACATTGATCTGCCGGACGGAAGCGGTTTTGAGCTGTTGAAGAAGATAAGAGAATCCTTATTACCCATACCATTTATTTTTATTACGGCTTCGCGAGATGAAAATATTATTCCCGAAGCGCTGGAAAAAGGCGCCGATGATTTTTTAAAAAAGCCCTTTCATCTTGAAAACCTGCAAACGATTATAAAGCGTAATATAGAACGCAAAAAAATTGAAGCGCGCAAGCGTTCGTCAAATAAAGAATCGGTGTTGCTTCATGCCATTAAGGCGCTTATAGCCGCTCTTGAAGCGAAAGATCCCTATACTTCGGGACATTCGTTGCAGGTTGCCCGTTATGTGCATATGATGGGAGAGGCTCTGGGATTAGTGAATGAAGAACTGTTTGTTCTTGAATTGGCAGCCTTATTGCATGATATCGGTAAGATCGGCATGCCTGACAATATTTTAAAAAAGGCGGAGACGTTGCAAGAAGAAGAGTATATACAGGCTAAGGAACATGTGATCATCGGTAGTAAAATTATCGGCGAGATCGGCGATTTACAGGATGTAGCCGCAATTATCAGACACCATCATGAACGTTATGACGGTCAGGGCTATCCCGACGGACTTAAGGGAGAAGCCATTCCGCTTTTTTCGCGTATTATAACGATCGTAGACGCCTATGAAACCATGCGCGCTCGTCGCCGTTATAGCGAGCAAAAGACAATGGAATACGCTTTTGAAGAGTTGATTAAATACAGCGGAACACAATTTGATCCTCAATTGCTCGATGTATTTATCCGCATGATACGTTCTACGAATTCTTTGAAAGAAAAACCGAAATTGCAAATTGAGTAAAAAAAGCGCCTGTATAGGCGCTTTTTTTATTGTTTTACGGTAAGTATTTTTTTACAATATTGCCATCGCCGTCGTCATAAGCGAGATAATCCAGCGCCGTGCCTTTGGGTGCGGGGAATGCCAGTCTGACGTCGAGTTGTTTTTTTGCTTTTAGCTGAGCTCCTTTCACCAGACCGCCTTCGAGTTTATCGGTTTGCTCCGGATCAAACTTGTATTCGTTGCCCTCTTTATCCGTTAAAGTAAAATTTTCCGGTTTAATCGTTACACTTTCCATTGTATTATTAACGATGGTAAAGTCAAACATGGTAAATTTTCCCTTTTGCATATAGCCTGCAATAGCCATGGGGAAAACCGTGTCGAAATCAAAAACTTTCATGGCTTTTTTACGGGCTAATTTCAAATATTTGGCCGCTTCCTGATCATCCGGATTGAAGGATACGGCCTTGGCCAAATAATATTCCGCCACGAGATAATCTTCATCGTTTTTACTCTTTTTTGCGCTGTTGTAATAGGAAACACCTCTATCGAACATTTGTTGAAAATTGTCGCTCTGTACCTGAGCTAATAAATCTTTTGCTTTCTGATTGCTTTCATCGAATTCGATGGCCTGTTCGAGGTAAGAGAGCGTTTTATCAAGATATTCTTTTTTTTGTATTTCGTTTTCAGGGTTGCTTGCGTTAAAAGCTTTACCCAGCTCGTATAAAATTTTACTGTAATCCTTTTTCAATTCAGGTGTAGAGATATCTTCATCGAGATTTTCCAAAGCGCGATTATAGTTGCCTTCGAAAGCTTTGATGTTTTTTCTCCTTTTATATAGGTCAAGTCCCTTATACATGTAGCTGATGGCCAGTTTCTCTTTTAAGGCGATATCATTGGGCTTTTCTTTTAAAGCTTCCTGATATTTTAGGATAGCGTCGGGGTACTTTCCCTTGGCAAAAGCTTTATCGCCTTCTTCAATCGGATTGCCTCCGCAGCTTATTAAAAAAACAATCGGCGTTAAGAATAGAAAAATTTTTGTTAAGTAACGCATGATACCCTCCTTTTTTTAAATTTACAGTTCCATTTATTTCATATTATCGGTATATTTAGTACAAAATTTAATAAAAAAATCGGAAAAGTGAAATGAAAATAAAAATTCTCGGTTCCGGTACGATTTTATCGCCTGAAAATAGAAATCAAGCCGGATATATTTTACAAAATAACGGCGTTAATTTTCTGATAGATATCGGTTCCGGCATATTGAAACAGATGATAACGGCGTCTATTGATCCGTTGACAATAAAAGCAATTTTCATATCCCATTTTCATGCCGATCACTGCAGCGACCTGCTACCCTTTTTATTACGGCGCCATCTGCTGCAACGAGGGAGCAACCGGCAATTAAAGATATTCGGCCCGCAAGGTTTAAAGGTGTGGTTTGCCGGGCAGGCGCTTTTTCAAGGGAAATGGCTAAACGACTATTTACCGTCCTTAATTGAAATGGATAACAGAGAATTCGTTTTTTCCGGATTAACGGTACAAGCCAAATTAAACGGCCATACGGAAAACAGTCTGTCTTTGCTTTTTAAAGGCGAGCAAATATTATTTTACAGTTCCGATACCGCTTTTAATAGGGAGCTGATTCCCATTGCCGCCGAAGCGCATACGGCTATCGTGGAATGTTCCCTGCCGGACGGTGTGCAAGCGGAAGGACATCTCACACCTTCGACTACGGGCATATTGGCGGCGGAAGCTACCGTAAAGAAGTTAATCGTCAGTCATATCTATCCGCAAAACGATACGGACGATCTTAAAAACAAAATAGCAAAATATTTTGCGGGTGAAATAATAATTGCCGAAGATTTTTTAGAGATAGAATGGTGAAATGAACAGCGTCAGACTATTGCAAAATTATCGTAAATATCCAGCTTTGTGGCTTTTTATTGCCTATGGCGCTGGCATAAGCGTCGGTTATCTCTTTTTGACGCGAATCAATATAATCGGCGTCTCGGTATCGCTTATGGTCTTGTTTATAACCGCGCTTGTTTTATATGTTGTTAAAAAAACCGTTTTTATCTATGCTGCGCTGCTGTTTATCTTTGTAGGCGCTATGGGGCGCATTGTTTTTACTATGCTTTTCTTTGAAACCGAAAATTTAATCAATAAAAAGATTGAAGGACAATCTGTTGTAGCGAGGGGCAGGATAAGCGAGACGCATTATCGTCGGGATGGGAAAAATCGATATTTGTTTAATTGTGAAATGATAAAAAAAGATTCCGTGTTTGAAAGGGCGGAAGGTAGACTGCTGCTATTGCAGGGAAAATATCGCGACAGGTTAAGTTATGGTGAAGAGATTGAAGCGCTTTTGCCGATTTCATTACCGGCTCTGCCGCGTAATCCCGGCGAATTTAATTATCGCCGCTATTTACAAATGAAAAATGTATATTATCAAGCCTATTTGCCGTCAAAACTATCGGTTTTAGGCTTTAAGGGAAATGTTTTTAAACGCTATTTGCTCGCGCCTGTTCGCAGGAAAATTCTTTCGCTAATAGAACGCTATGTCTCGGATCCGGCAAACGGCATTATGAAAGCCGTTCTTCTCGGCGAAAAACAGGATATTGATAAAACTATCTTGAATGATTTTCAAAGGACCGGCGTTATACATGTATTGGCTATTTCGGGATTGCATGTGGGTATTATTCTCGCTATTTTTCTCTTTTTGTTTTCTATTGCGGGATTGTCTTACAACAAAAGGGTACTTTTTTCCATAGTTTTACTTGTTTTTTACATGGCTTTGGTTGATTTTAGGGCGTCGGTAGTGCGGGCGACTTTAATGGCTGCTTTTTATTTCGGCGCTCAGTTTTTACAGCGTAAGACCCATTCCGTAAATATTCTTGCCGCGGCGGGATTATTAATTTTACTCGTCGATCCTCGCCAATTGTTCTCTATGGGGTTTCAGTTTTCCTTCATTTCGGTTTTTTCCATTTTATACGGATATCCCCGTCTTGCCGCTTTTTGGACTTTTAGATCGGATAGGAAAAAGTGGAAAATACGTTTTAATACTTGGTTTAGGCAGCCTTTGCTGGTTTCTTTATGCGCCGTTGCGGGGATTGCGCCATTAACCTGGTATTATTTCGGGACATTTCAAATAGGCGCCGTTTTGGCCAATCTTTTTATCATACCGCTTTTTACTCTATTTCTCGGATTGACTTTTATATTTTTGTTATTGGCGCTTTTTACGTTGCCCGGCGCGGCGGGTCTGGCTTATATCATCAATCAATTGATGCTTTTGATTGTTTACTTGATTCAAAAAATGTCGCACTTATCTTTTATCCAAATTTATACATCTCATCCCTCTCTATTAACGATTACCATTTTAAGTATATTGATTTTGCTGGTTTTCAATGTTGCGAAAAAGAGCAATAGGCCATATTTAATCGTTTTTATAACATTGTTCGGATATCTGTTTATGAGGGATATGAACGTTTTTGGCCGCACTAAATTAAAAGTCACTTACGTGGACGTAGGACAAGGCGATGCGGCAATCGTAACCTTGCCGAACGGCACCGCGATGGTTATTGACGGCGGCATGCGACAGTTTAAAAAAGACGCCGGAAGACGTTTCGTGCTACCCGTATTGCGTTATTACGGTATTCATCATATTAAATATCTCATTGGCAGTCATTCTCATAGCGATCATATCGGCGGTTTAATATCGATATTGCAAAATATGGATGTGGATAGCCTTGTTTTAAGCGGATATGCGGCAAAAACCAAATTGTACAAGCGTTTGTTGAATGCAGCGGTTCAAAAGGGCGTACCCGTTGTTTTTACGGGTCGGGGAGAAAAATTGAACGGCGGCGATGATACACGAATTTATATTCTTCATCCCGACTCGCTTTATCTTAAAGCGCGCAGTTATTCGGGCAATGAAGTTAATAACAGTTCGCTTGTGCTCAAAATTTGTTACGGAAAAACTTCGTTCCTTTTTACCGGCGATTTGGAACGAAATGCGGAGCCAGAGTTGGTAACCTATCAATCTTTTTTGCAAAGCAATGTGTTAAAAGTCGCTCATCACGGCAGCAAAACATCCACATCTCTGCCTTTTCTGCAATGGGTTCATCCGCAATATTCGATCGTTTCGGTGGGAAAGGGGAATAAATTCCATCATCCCAACCGTAAAACGATTGTACGATTGCGTGAGAACAATGCTCGTCCGTTGCGTACCGATCTTTTCGGCGCGCTTGTTTTTGAAAGCGACGGTGAATCGCTCCGTTTGTTTAATTGGAGGAAATAGGCGGATTTTTACCGGCCGATAATACCTATAATTTCTCTTTGTAATTTAAGAATAAAAAATCTTTGCTTGTATTTTATGAACGGATTAAATTATTGTTAACATTATTTATTGAATAAGGAGGGTAAATTGGCTCATTTAATGGTTTCCGTATCGGGCATCCGCGGCGAAATAGGTAGCACGTTGACGCCAGAAACAATAGGTGATTTCACAGCGGCATTCGCTCTGTTTTTAAAAGGCGGGAAAGTGGTTGTCGGACGCGATTCCCGCGTATCGGGGCCCTTTGTCGCCCATCTTGTTAAAGGCGTGTTGTCGGCTAACGGCTGCGATGTTGTGGATATCGGCATCGTGCCCACGCCTACGGTGCAGATGGCCGTTGACTATCATCAGGCGGCGGGCGGCATTGCCATTACGGCCAGCCATAATCCGATTCAATGGAACGGTTTAAAATTTATAGACGGCGACGGCAGATTTTTAAGCCCCGATAGGGCTGAGACGGTGTTTAAGCTGCGCGATAATAAAGAGACCAATCTTGTAAGCTGGAAAGAACTCGGTAAAGAGGTAGAGGATAATGAAGCGGTAAAGCGCCATATTGAGGCAGTTTTGAATATTTCCTATCTTGATGTCGCAGCCTTGCGTAAACGGCGTTTTAAAGTTGCCGTAGATACGGTAAACGGCGCCGGAGGCGAGATTATCCCCGCGCTTCTAAAGGAATTGGGTTGCGAGGTTGTCGCCTTAAACAGCGAAATGAACGGTATCTTTGCGCATACACCGGAGCCGCTTCCGGAAAATTTAATACAGCTCGGCGAGGCTATCCGTAAAAACGGAGCGGATATCGGTTTTGCCGTCGATCCCGATGTAGACCGCTGCGCTATTGTGGATAATAACGGTAATCCCATCGGCGAAGAATACACATTGCCTATTGCCGTTAAATTAATTTTCTCTAAAAAAATGGGTAGGATGGCGATTAATATGTCCACTTCAAGGGCATCGGAAGATATCGCTAAATACTATAACTGTATGGTCGTGCGTTCCAAGGTGGGAGAAATAAACGTAGCCGACAAAATGAAAGAGATTGACGCGCTAATCGGCGGCGAAGGAAACGGCGGCGTTATCTTGCCGGAAGTGCATACGGGACGCGACGCTCCGGTAGCGGTTGCTCTGACCTTACAGGCGTTATTGGAATTTGGGGGCACAATCGATGAGTTGAAAAAATCACTGCCGCAATATGTAATGGTTAAGAATAAGGTCAATATCGAAGGCATTGATCCCGATTTGATTTTGATGAAATTAGCGGAAAAATACAAAGATGAAGAGATCAACCTTTTAGACGGCGTCAAAATCGATTTTGAACAAAGCTGGGTGCATTTACGAAAATCCAATACGGAGCCGATATTAAGAATAATCAGCGAGGCGCCGACGGAGAAGGAGGCGCAGGATTTGGCGGAACGTTTCGGTAAAGAGGCCTTGTCCATAAAATAGAGCGGAAAGTTATTCGCGTCCTTTAGAACGAAAAAAGACGCATCTTTTTGTCAAGAAAAAATTATCAATCCATTTGGAGAACAAAGATGTCCAGTATCTCGGCGGAAACCATTGAAAAAATCATTTCACAGGTAGTTGCGGAAAGCAATTTGAAAACGGATTGTGGCGACCGATGCGAACCCTTTTCTTATGAGCGCGGAAACGAGTTAATTGAATTCGGGGCCAGTCGTATCGGCGTGATGGCGCCGAGTTGTCCCCCAAAATACGAACTGGCGCATTGGATCGATCATACTCTTTTAAAACCCGACGCCGTGAAGGATGAAATAACACAAATATGCAATGAAGCAAAAGAATATAAATTTGCTTCCGTTTGTATCAATCCGACGTGGGTAAGTCTGGCGCAAAAATTATTGCGCGGTACGCTGGTAAAAGTTTGTACGGTAATCGGTTTTCCGCTCGGCGCCACGTTTCCCGAGACGAAAGCGGCCGAGGCGCGCAGCGCCGTAGCCGCATGCGCCGATGAAGTGGATATGGTTATCAATATCGGCGCCCTGAAATCGGGGGATTATACTTTGGTAGAACGAGATATTCGCGGCGTTGTGCGGGCGGCCGGCAGACGTACGGTAAAGGTCATTTTGGAAACCTGTTTGTTGAGTGACGAAGAAAAAGAGAAAGCGTGTCTGATCGCCAAGGATGCCGGGGCGCATTTTGTCAAAACGTCAACAGGATTCAGTAAAGCGGGCGCTACGGTTAAAGACGTGGCCTTAATGCGAAAAACCGTGGGTATAACTATGGGCGTAAAAGCAAGCGGCGGGGTGCGAACTTATGAAGACGCCTGTAAAATGGTGGAAGCGGGCGCCACAAGAATCGGCGCCAGCGCCAGCGTATCAATAGTTGGTAATGGCAAAAGAAATGAATTAAAACTCTCCTATTAAAAAATGGGCGATTCCCTCTTGTATTCTGCTTTTAGCGCCTTATGGTTATAATCAGGTAACTTTATTTTCCTTTAGATTTTAAATATATGCTATGAAAATTTAATTGTAAGCTGTTTTACAATATGACGATAAACAAAATTCATATTTAGAGGATAAAGGGAAGTATGAGGTGGAGGCCTTTTAGAGTATTTCATCGAAAAAACAGAGATATAACAACTTAGTTTGTTACTTGCCCGATTTTTCAGAAAGAAATCTTAAAGGCAAAACCGATCTAAAATCGTCTGCTTTTGGGGAATAGTAAATATTTAAAATTTTTCCATTTTATCCCGGATAGCCAAAATTTCACTCTATATGATAATATTGTGCGAGTTTTCCCATTTCCCTCTAAATCCTATCTCTTTGTCATTTTGAATCCACTTAAGCGGGTGAGAAATATAAAAGGCAAAACAGTTCAGAAGTAGTTCTTTTTTTGGAATATTATAGAATTAAGATTTCCTCTCAAAACGTTGGTATTGAAATGACAATAGCGCTTATATCATGATGTTTTTTATGTCGGTCGCCTGCCGCTCTCTTAAAAAAAACAATAATTTTTCTATGCAAGCGCTAGTATTATCTAAAGCGTTTCTATTTAATCGTACAAAATGTGAAAGATTAAGTCCGTAATTTTGTGTAAAAAGAAAAAAAAAGAACAAAAAAGAAAGGAA
>CAYRJN010000092.1:0-15032 GCA_964424545.1 uncultured Calditrichaceae bacterium | reverse complement strand
CCTCCTAAGTTTGAATATGAAGATTAATACTATTAACTTAAGAAGAAATATTACTTAAACAAGATGTACTTCACCGAATGGATACGAATAAACAAGCATAATATTTACAAGGCAATATAATGGAAAGCCGACATTTTTCCAAACGGAAACCTGATAATTTACTGATGAATTCCGCTTCAAATCTTCTACGCAATTCAACTATTTACGATTTGCTTAACATCTTATCAAAAGCTAATTTAAGACGAGCATTGCAAAAAAGGTTATTACAAAACACTCTAATTCGATAGAAAAAGTACGGATAATAACAAAACGCTGATATTCATAGACTACAAATTAAGGGGCTTATGGGATATATAAAACTTAATTTACGGCTGCCGACGGGATATGACAGCGAGGAACTGCGCAAGCTTATCAAGCAAAAAACGGGGCTGCGTGAGTTTAGCTTTGAAATCGAAAAAAAAAGTCTTGACGCCCGTAAAAAAAACGACATACACTATCGGATAAGCTTGATTATTAAAGCGGAACAAATTGACGGTTCGGATTATCCTCGGCCCGATTCTTTAACAATCCCCTATAAAAAGCGGGATAAAAGCGCGGCGGTTGTGGGCAGCGGACCGGCCGGTTTTTTTGCCGCTTATGTTTTACAGCTCGCCGGTTTTAAAACGACCATTATCGAACGCGGATCGAAGGTAAAAGCAAGGATAAAAGCGGTTAATCGGCTCAATCGTGACGGCATTTTTTCCGATGAAGACAATTATGCTTTTGGAGAGGGCGGCGCGGGTACGTTTTCCGACGGCAAGCTCACCTCACGTTCCAAACGCATTTCCGCAGAACGCCGTTTTATTTTGCGGGAATATGTTAAAGCCGGCGCTCCCGATGAAATCCTCTATATGGCGCATCCCCATATCGGAACGGATAATTTGAAGTTAATCGTCGCTAATCTGCGCCGTCAATTTCTGCAAAACGGCGGAGAGATCCGCTTCAATACAAAGGTAAAGGATATCATGATAAAAAAGAAGCGTATCACGGCAATCCGCTGCAATAACTGTGAAATCTCAGCCGACTTTATTATCTTTGCCATCGGCCATTCGGCTTACGATACTTACCGAATGCTGATAAAACGCAGCGTGGGCTTTCGTACGAAAAATTTCGCCATCGGTCACCGTATCGAACACCCGCAAATACTAATTAACAAAGCGCAATGGGGCCGTGAGGCGCTTCCTGGCGTTAAAGCGGCGGAATACCGTCTTACGGCTAAAGCCTCTTCGGGGCCGCCCGTTTACTCCTTTTGCATGTGCCCGGGCGGACAAGTTGTTCCCACTGCCGCTTATACCCGAAAAAGCGTGGTTAACGGTATGAGCCGCTATCGCCGCGACGGAGAATTTGCCAATGCCGGTATTGTTGTCGGCGTTCATCCCGATCAGCTTACGGGGCATTCGACAAGCGTTACGGAGATTCTCGATTGGATGGATAAATTGGAAGAACGCTTCTTTGAATTTCAAAACGGTTACACTCTTCCGGCGATAAATGCGTTGGATTATTTAAAGCAACAATCCTCCGGAGACCTCTGCCGAAGCAGTTACCCGCTCGGCCTTAAACAGGCGCCGCTCTATGATATGATTCCTTCTTTCGTTGCCGGAGCATTGGCGGAAGGAATCTTCCAATTCAATAAAAAACTTCACGGATTCGACAAAGGAACGCTAATGGGGTTGGAAAGTAAAACATCTTCCCCTATTCAGGTCATAAGAGAAAAAGACGGACGCTGTACGGGCTTTGATAACCTCTATTTTGCCGGCGAAGGCAGCGGCTATGCAGGAGGAATTATTTCCAGCGCGGCAGACGGCATAAAATGCGCGCTCGCCATTTGCGAAAGAGCTTATTAAAAATCCTCCCGACTTTTCAGAACAATAACAAAGCGTTTTTTCATTTTTCATCTACCCGCCCCGCCTACCAACGTTTGCGGAAATGGCTACTTTGGCGTGACCATTTTTTTATTATCTTCTATGTTAATCTACGGCTAAACTTATCTATTCGGATAATTAAGCGTCTAAAAAGCAAAATAAAATCCGAGATGCCAGGCTGACGGCCAGGGGTTGGTGGCCGGTTTATTCAGTTTATACCCATAATCTACGCGCACCGGTCCGATGGGCGTAAGAAAAGCGATGCCCGCGCCGGTAGTATAGCGTATTTCAGCTGGATTAAAATCCAACGCCGTTCTCCAAACATTGCCGCTGTCTACAAATATTTCCAGCATAAACAGCCAAAAGAGCGGGATACGCGCTTCGATATTAGCGAGAAAAATCATTTTACCGCCGGCGCCTTCAATGATTTCGCCTTTGTTATTCAAAATGCTTGCCGGCCCAAGCAATTGCTCCCGATAACCCCGTACCGTTGAGGCGCCGCCCGCAAAAAAGAGATCATTTTGAGGAACATAATCGTTTTTATTCAGCACAAAAATATTACCAAGCCTCAAGCGCGTGGCAAGCACAAAATCGAATCGCGATAAATTAAAAATTTTAGGACGCCAAGGCTGATAACGCGCCCAACTGCCCGTAAGCGTCATATATAAACAATGCCGCTTTACATCGCCGGTATCATAATAGACGTTATCCGATAACCCCATCGTCGCCATAGTGCGCGAACCGTCATGGGGATTGAAAAAATTATCCAAACGGTTGCGTTTTAAAGTATAGGTAAAGGAGAAGATCATACTTTGGTCGGAATTAAGTCCTTCAGGGTTATCGATTATTTGCTCGTTTTGCGACAAGTTATCGATGTGTTTAAGAGAAAACATCATACTGCTTTTCAACCAGTCGCTATGCTCATGATCAACTAAAAAGGAAGTTGTCAGCAGATTATAAGGCGCGCTGTTGATGGGACGCAGCAAACGATAATTTATTTGAAAAATGCCGGGCGTGCGCGTGGCAAAAATCCACGGCTCAACAAAACGCATAAAAATTTCATTCTCGGCATTTACAAATTTTTTGTAATTAAAATCAAATTGAAATCCTTCGGTTAAATGCAGGCTCAGACTTCTTGCCGTTCCGAAAAGATTTCGATTGCCTCCTTGCAGGGTTACGTTAAGTTTGTTGCCGTAATAGATATCTTCTTCATAAGCAAAACCGAGATGCACGCCAAACCAGTTATTCTTTTTTTCCTTAACTTTTACCAATATTTTTATGGAATCCGGTTCGTTTTCAATGGGATCGGACTCTATGCGAACATAATCGAAAAGCCCCGTTCGGTATAAATTTTTCTGGCTTTTTTCAATTTTTTCCCGATTGTAACGATCGCCCTTAACAAACTCCAATTCGCGCCTGAGTATAAATTCCTGAACTTTTAATCTGCCGATATACAAAATATCCTTTATATAAACCGTCATATATTCGTTAATATTAATATTAATCGTAATCAGGGAATCGTGCGCTTCATTTGAAACCGCTATTTGAATATATGGCTTACCCGCGTTATAATAGCGTTCTTCCAAATCCAGAACAGCATCGTTTACCGTTTGTTGATTATAGGGTTCGCCTTTTTTAACGCCGGAAAAACGAGCGCGGATATAGCCCTTGCCGAATATTTTATTACCTTTGATGTTGAGTCCCGCAAAATAGTAACGCTGCCCTTCGTTGATGATATAAAGCAATGAGATGACGCGGTTGCGTTTTTTGTAAACAACGACAACGCTGTCTTTTATGGAAACATCGAGAAATCCTGAAGATATATAAAGGTTTTTTAATAATATTTTATCTAATATCAACAATCGGGCGTCAAAATCTTTATTCTTTTGTGATTGTATGGTCTCTTCTAACAGATCCGCTTTAAAATAGCGGTTGCCTTTAAATATTATCTTTTTAACAACCACTTTGGCGCTGAGCGGCGCATTAAAATAAAGAGTGAAGATAGTGAATATGAATATAAAATATAATTTTCTCATTGTTTACAGGTATTTCTATCGATTCGTTAATCATTTATTTTTAGGTTTAAAAATCATATTGCCATGATATACCGAGCTGTATTCTCATTTTTCCCGCTTGCGTCGCTTCATAAAAAGAATCGACTTTTAAACGTTTATATAATCTGTATTCCAGAAAAATACGGTTTCCCGCATGCCAGCCGATATTCGGCGCCGGAAAGTTCTCCGCAAATTTTGTGCGATATTCCAGATAAAGATCGCCGGTAATATATTTCCCGAAAGAGATGGAAGCGTCTTTTAAACCGTTGTTTAATTTCATTTTTTGAAAATCGATTAACGATTCTTCGGTATTAACGGAAATTCTATCCAAACCGGTAAGATTTTCGGCCCCGCGCTCCATAACATTTAACAAGGCTCGCGTGGCTACATCGCCTCCTACATTACGCATAGTGGAGTCGGCATTAGATGCCAAACCGCTGACATCGGTTCCAAAGGTCAGCATGGTTAATTTATCGGAATCGGAAAGATTCAGTTCTCTGCCGTCTTTGGTAACTTTGATCCGCTGTTCCAACTCGTCAAGCCGGCCCGAAATAGTTAAATCAAAGGTTCGATCCTTTACAATTTTTACGGCCCTTATGGAAATTCGGGGATTGATTGCATTGGGCGAATCGAATAATATTTCCCCTGTATTTATTTCAAACGTTTGATTCCATGCCGAATATTTACCCGACGTGGTCATGATTAATCCTGAAATCTGTTGATTATTTTCTCCGGCGGGTTTAATTATTCTTAAATCGCCGTTTATGGCTATCTTGAAGTTATTGGATAAACTTGCCGAAGCGCTGGAAATAATAAAATCGCTGGGAATGGAAATTTCCAAATCTTCATCGATTAACGGGTAGGATTGCTCTGTCTGCGGCGTACTGAGATAAATATTTTTCTGTATTTGATCCATATCGACGATGTATTCACCGTCGGCTATTTCAATTTTTCCGATTATGTAGAGTGTATCGCGACCTGATATCATTATTGAATCGCTTTTGAGAACAAGGCGTGTGTTATTAAGAAAATAATCGATATAAAAATTATCTAAGAAAATATTTAAATCATAACGGGGCGATAACACATTACTAAAATCAATATTACCCGCAATATTTATCACGCCCTTATCCTCTTCGCCTTTAGTCCAAGGCAAAATACTTACGAACCAATCCCAGCCTTTTTCAAGCAAATCTTTCGGCGTGGTTGTACTGCCGACAAAATGTGTTATAGCCAACAACGAGTCGCTTATATCAGCATGTATATTGACATCTTTAACCGGATCCAAAACGCGTGACAATAAAATCTCCCCGTTTTTTAAATCTATAAATCCTGATTCTATACCCGGCCTTTTCAGTGTGCCGCCGATATTTAATTCCAATTTATAAGGGCCGTATATGGCATACACTTGGTCGTTTATCTCTTTCAAAAAGGTCATACTATCCCCGACAGAGTGTACAAACAGGTTAAACGGTCTATCCTTAAAGGCCGTATCCGCTTTCATAAAATCAAGCTGAAAAGCTTGCCAACCCTTAATATCAAATTCGGATCCGTTCAAATTCAGATCGAGGGAATCGATAATGACATAGCCGCTGTTATATTGAGCAAATAACTCCGCCGATGAAATAATAAAATTATTATATTTGAAATCGGAGAGCGTTACATGATGGCGAATCATGGGATTGGCAATCGTTCCGTGTATTTCAAAATAGCCTGATGTTGCTCCTTTTATCTGCGTTGTATTCTGTAAAAGCGGCGCATATTGCGCCATATTAATATCTTTCCAACCGATTTTTACATTAGTTTTTGATTCGCGCAGAACACTCAACTGCTTTGCGGAATCCAAAGTAAAAGCCAAATCTCCCGTTACGGATAATTGGGACTTACCATAATTCAGACGCAATTCATTCAAATAGAAATTGCGATTATAATAGACAAAGGAGCTGTTTATATCGCCTATGGGAACTCCCTCGTAATTAAGCGAGTCAACCCTTACATTCGTATTTAGTTCAATATTCTTCTGCGGATTGATGATATCGATAGAACCGTTAACAACGCCTTTAAGTTCAAATCGTTTTCCCCAAAAATTTTCAAACGGTTTTAAGGCAATTTTATGCAACGAAAGGTATATTTCCGATTCATCCTCTTTCCTATTGTATGCGCCTGCCGCCCGTATAGTTGAATTGCCCGGTCCGATAAGGTGAAAATTATCCAATGCAAAACTATTTTGAGTTATATACAATTCGATACGCTCTACATTTTCAAGCCAATAATTTTTATAACGTCCCTTAAAATGTTCGATGATAACGCCGCTTGTATCCTTCCGAATAAAATAATACAATTGAGCATCTATATAGTTGTCATTGCTGAGAAAACTTAATACGGGAAAGCGAAATACATTATTTTCATATTGCGCGTTAACGGTTATATCGTCTATGGGCAAGTCATAAACCATACCATTATGTATTTTAAAAAAGGCCTTCCCCGATCGTTTACTTACCATATTTTTTATCTTCATATCAAATCCGGTTGAATCAAAACGAATTTTTTTATATTCAAAAAAAGGCATATTGATTTTAGCCGCAAGATCAGGATCAAACAAACGGCCGCCCAAATTCAATTTACCGGAAAACACACCCTCAAGCGAATCGATGCCGACCGCCGCACCCAGCGCTTTAAGACTGTTATTGCGCGTCTCTAAGGATAGAGAAATAAGGCTGTCGGCAATATTTCCGGAAATTGTAAAGCGCGAATCAGCGGCAAGTTTAAGAAACGAAGGCTCCACAATACTATAAACGCCATTATCCAGTAAAGCGGCAAAATGCAATGAGTCGATCTGCAACGCGGCAATGCGCGAACCGTATATATTAAGGTCAAAACCGCCTTTTATTTTTTCTTTTTTTTGCAAATTAAGGACAATGTTAAGATATCCGTTAAGTTCCGTTGCAACGCCTTTGTCAATCGTTTTTTTTATATTAATGTTATTAAAATCAAAACGCCCGCTGATTTCTTTATTGAAACCGTAATATCCGCGGTAAAATACCCGCTGCCCTTGCGTTTTTAGGAGAAGCGATTTAAAATCAATTTTATGCGGTTCAATATCCGCATCCAGCGTTAAATTATCCACAACATAGCCCGCTAAACGTCCTTTTAGCGCCCCCATAACGCGCATTGCGGAAGAATCCCCGTTTACAATAAAATCCCCCGTAATATACCCCGCCTTTTTATCCTTTTTAAAAGACGGCATTCCCCATTCATCAAAGTTAAATCCGAACTTACGAACGGCGCAACGTATATTTGCCGAATCTCCGCCCGTGAAAGTTAAATCCAGTTCGGCAAATGATTTTTGACTGTTTATTTTTAAATCATTTATTTGTATTCGTTTATTGCTGATTCTAACGGCGGCGCTTGTATTGACGATATTGATATTTTTTTCAAACCAGCGGCCTTCAAGTTTTGATATTTTTGCCACAAAATTATCTTTTTCTTTTTTGCCGGATAGGGAAAGATTGATATGGTTAAAAGAGAGCAAACGACCGGAAAACATCAAGGACGCGTTGACGATATGCAGACCATCGAGACTGAAATCCGGGATATTTTTTAAGATAGTTTGAGGTTTTAGGGCATTGATGAATGAAAAAAACGACGATTTTTGCCTAAGATTTTCCTGCGATGCGCCAGAATCCTGCGCGGCAAAACAGACGACGAGCGAGTCAATAGCAATAGACTTCACATTCAAATCGCCGCTAATTATTGAAAACAAATTATATTGTAACCGTATTTCCCTCGCGCTAAAACAATTGCCGTTGTTTAAATCAACATTAATACTACGGATGATAAATTCATTGATTAAATTGCCGCTAATGCTTTTATAAGAAATTACACCTTGCGCCGCGAAGCTTCTATTCAAATATTTTTCAACGCTTTTGGATACAAAATCGGTTTTCCAATAAAACAGAAAAAGCAGCAAAATCCCAAAGGCTGCCGTTAGTAAAAACCATAAAAACAGATGACGTTTTTTACTTTTTACCTTTTTCTTATTTTCCTGCATGACCTATTCTCGCCTTCGCTCGACATAATTATCGGCAAAAGCTACTCTCTTTTTAATTGACGGATGACTGTAAAAAAAGAATTCAACCAAGGGATGCGGCTCCTGATTGCTTAAATTTAATTCGCTTAATTTGATCATAGATGTTTTAAAGGCACTTGGATTTTCGATATTTTGCAGCGCATACAAATCAGCCTGACGTTCGTGTCTACGGCTGAGCGCATTACTGAACGGCATGATTATCAACGTTATCAAACTTAATATTAAAAATAATAAGGGTAAGGCTGCGGGATCGGCAATACGGTTAAAAGAGAAAAACGGCAATAATTTAACATAAAAAAGATTAGCAAGATAAAAACTTAAAAAGCTTGTAACCGTGCTTACCGCAATACCGATATAAATATGTTTATGCACATAATGCCCCACCTCATGCGCAAATACGGCCTCTATCTCATCAATTGTAAAATTATCCAATAACGTATCGCCGAGAATTATACGTTTTGTTTTGCCCATACCGGTAAAAGCGGCATTGGCCTTTTTGGTTGTTTTACTCAAATCAAAACGATAGACGCCGTCAAGAGAAAATTTACCTTTAACGGCAAGCTCACTCATTTTTTTTAAGAGTTCTTCATTATGCAAAGGCGTAAATTTATAAAACAGCGGAAAAATAACCAATGGGGCTATTTTTCCGAGTATGACGGAAAAGAAAAATAGAAATGCGGAAAGCCAAATCCACCATGTTTGAGGATAATTCAACAACAGATAATAGAATACGAACATCACCGGCAGCAATACGAGCGTCGCAACCAACATCCCTTTTGTTTTTTCCCAAATCCAGCCGGCAAAAGTATGATTTGACAAGCTATAGCGATGTTCTATCCAATAGCTCGACAAATAGTCAAACGGTAATGAAAGAATCATCAATCCTGCGCCGAGAATAAACATATAAGCCAAAAAACGGCTATAATCACCGATAAAATATTGAGAAACAAATTGGCGCAGCTCAATACTGTATCCCAAAACGACAAATAGGAACAAAATCAAAAACGTTATGACGCTTTCCAAAACACTTAGTGAAAGTTTAACGAACTCATATTGTTTTGCATCTTTATCTTTATCCACAACAACTCCCGTTATTTCTTTTGAATTATAAAAATTTAGTTAATTTAAAGGATATTATCAAAGGCATTATTTTATTTTATGGAAATTTCAAAAAAGTAACATTATTGTTCACTTCTATACGATATAATGGAAAACCTATTCCTTAGCAAAACCTTAGATTTCTCTTACCTGCTATAAATGATGACATTGTATGCGAAATAGAGTGGAATGCAGCAATTCTTGACTTCCTTAGAATGGATTTTCGTGTTCGTTATCGCCTAATCTCGATGATAAATCAAGCGTCATTGCTTCGAGTTTGGCGGAATTAATTGAAATTTTAGGTAAAAAGCATTATGTATATTCCATCAAAAAAACAGCGATATTAACGTCATAGATTATCATTTTTACTCCGCGGGATCGGAAGAGAAACCTTAAAAACAAACCTAAAATCGTCTGCTTTTTATAATATTATACATTTAAGATTTTTTCTTATCTCATCAATAATGATTTAAGATATCGGCTCGTCGGAATCGCAAGGACAGGTTTGGGCTTATTTTGTTATGATGTAAATATGTGTTGCAAATTTTTTTTGACTTACTACGAAATTTAGCTCATTGATAACAGTCCCCCTGCACGCTGGACTTTTGCCCAACAATTCATAACATTTTCAATTTTACGGGTATTCGCTTTTTCCGTGAGACAAAGATCGTGGATATTACAGAATATTTATTTTAATCGGCATGTTTTTAACGTGAGCATTAGGATAAACCTATGTCAAACGTGGCAATCTTGAAAGAGAATATCTTATTTATTATTTATTTTCCATAAACGGAATTTACGGCGCAATTTAGATGCGGTACCTTTTCGTATCATCATTATAGCTAACACAAACAAAACAATACCGGGAATTACAGGGACTATCAATCCCAGAAAACTTAAAAGAATCAAAAGCGGAACGAGGATATATTTTTTTTTTGTAAAAGGAAGAATCTCTTCCCATAAAGGTTCTTTTGCCATACGCTTACAACCAGTTATGTTCACGGTACCAAGCTAACGTTCCGTTAATACCATCCTCAATTTTAACGGTTGTTTTAAAATTTATATCGTTCAATATTTTATTAACGCTACAAATCCAAAAGTCTTCTTTTAACTCCCTTATCTTATCCGAAGTGAGTTTAAGAGAATGTTGAAATACCTTGGACGTAAATTCCAATACCTTAACGCCCTTACCGATCAACTCCAGCGATACAGGAATTTTTAAACCTTTTTTACCGAAATTTCTCAAGGCAATATTGGAAATCTCCGCCCATGAATAAGGACGCCTTTCACTTATAAAATAGGTTTCTCCCGCTGCATTCTTACTTTCTGCAGTCTTAATAATACCGCGCACCAAATCATTGACGTGAATTATATTCAAATATTTGTCACGATAACTTAACATGGGCACTATTCCGTTTTTCACCATTTTAAAAACAACCAACAAGCCTTTATCGCGCGGGCCGTAAACAGCCGAAGGACGTAAAATAGTTATGGGCGTTTTATCTGCATAGCGTTTTACAGCTGATTCCGCAGCCAGTTTGCTCCGGCCGTAAACGGACACGGGCCGTGCTTTATCCGATTCTTTTACGGGCGTCAGCGAACGACTTGGGCCGGCTGCCGCTTGCGAACTTAAAAAGACAAACCGTTTTAAGTTTTCTTTATGGGCAACTTCAATAAGATTTTTTGTCCCCTGATAATTAACCTTAATAAAATCGATTTTTGAAACGGCATCGGTCACGCCGGCAAGATGATATACATAATCTACGCCGTTTACCGCCCTTTTAATCGATTGTATATTAAACAAATCGCCGTAAACGCATTCGACATCAAGATCGGATATCCATTTAAGATCGCTGTGCGTTCGTACCAGACACCGCACATCATAGCCTTTTTTTACCAATTCCTCCGCAAGAAAACTACCTATAAAGCCCGTAGCGCCCGTTAGCAATACTTTCATAAAATAAGCGATTCCTTTTATTTATTCATAGAAAAAAATTCTAAAAGATTTTCAAATATATTCACAATTAGCCGCATAATTCTAATCGCGCTTTTTTTTTAAACGTATCAATTAAGCGATCAAAATTTATCCGTTTATAAGGCCTTTTGTATTTTGCAACACGGTTACGTTAATAACAGTCGCCGCGTTAAACCAAACGGATTTTTTATTTAAATCGGCAAACATAATTTAATTAATTTAGTAATATTATAAAAATATTATTCTCCGTTTCAGCCGCTTATGTGATATTATCTTACAAATTATTCGAAAACCATCACCACTTCTTTGTGTAGCAAACAATAATTTTTTATTCTTATAAAAAAAATTATTATATTACTTTGTCTTGAATAATTAAGCATTACTATCGCCATTGGAGGAATATGGATATTTTTGAAAAATGTTTTAATTTTACCAGAGCAAACGAGGTAATTGAAGCCGGTATTTATCCCTATTTTATGCCCATTTCGAACAATTACGGATCGAAGGTTACCATGAAGGGTAAAGAGGTAATCATGATTGGTTCCAATAATTATCTCGGCCTCACTCAGGATCCTCGCGTAATTGAAGCTTCCGTAAAAGCTACCGAAAAATACGGTACAAGCTGTTCGGGGTCGCGCTTTCTCAACGGGACGCTTGATCTTCATTTAGAGCTTGAAGAGGCGCTCGCCGAATTTACAGGCAGAGAATCGGCGTTGATTTTCAGCACCGGTTTTATGTCTAATCTCGGAGCAATACCCACGCTGGTGGATCGCAACGATATCATCATTATGGATAAAGCCAATCATGCTTCCATTTATTCCGGAACCATAGCCGCAATCGGCACCGAATTAAAACGGTATAAACATAACAATATGGACGATTTGGAAAAAGTAATTTCTATGGTTAATCACAATAAAGGTTTGGTTATCGTTACCGACGGCGTATTCAGCATGGAGGGAGATATCGCCAAATTACCACGCCTTACAGCCATTGCCAAAGAACATAATGCCCGCGTTTATGTTGACGAAGCACACGGCATGGGCGTCCTTGGAGAAAACGGTCGCGGCGCTTCGGAGTTACTCGGCGTAGAAGAAGATGTCGATATTGTTATGAGCACGTTTAGTAAATCATTCGGCTCTATCGGCGGTTTTGTCGCCGGACCCGCAGCCGTGATCAACTATATTAAACATAAAGCGTTGCCTTTAATATTCAGCGCCGCTCCAACGCCCGCAGCCACCGCGGCTGTATTAAAATCTTTAGAAATCATTAAAAGCGAACCGCAGCATAAAGAACGATTGCAATACATATCCGATTTTATGCGCAGAGAACTGGTTGATCTTGGATTCGATATTGGCGACGCACATGATACCCCCATCATTCCCATATACATCAGGAACGATGAAAAGACATTTTTATTCTGGACAAAATTATTTAACATGGGTGTATTTGCCAACGCCGTAATCAGTCCCGCCGTACCCCCCGATCAAGCTCTACTGCGCACCAGCTATATGGCCAGTTTAACGGATAATGATCTTGATAAAGTGTTAGACATTATGAAAACCATCGGTAAAGATATGGACTTAATATAAATTTAAAGGAAGTTGTCATGTCAATAAATATTATTCCGGTTACAACCGCCAAACAAAAAAAAGTGTTTATAGATTTGGAATGGAAAATCAATAAAAATACGCCTAATTGGGTAAGTCCGTTAAGAATGGAACGGGCTAAGATTCTCAATACTAAAAAAAATCCGTTTTTCCGGCATTCGGAAATACAACTATTCCTTGCTGAAAAAAACGGTAAAATTAGCGGTAGAATTGCGGCTATAACAAATCAAAATTATACCGATTTTCAAAAGGATAACGCCGGGTTTTGGGGATTTTTGGAATGTATAAACGATCAGGAAACGGCAAACGCGCTTTTTGACGCAGCGGCTTCATGGTTAAAAGAACGGAAAAGGGACAAAATGATAGGGCCGATGAACCCATCTTTAAACGACGAGGCGGGTTTGTTAATTGAGGGCTTTGATACCCCCCCGTACATTATGATGACGCATAATCCCGACTATTATCCTAAATTGGTCGACGGATACGGAAATAAAAAAATAAAAGATGTTTATGCGCTGCACGTAACGGTTCAAGGCGCTAAAGAACACATAAGCGACAAAATGAAACGCGTCGCCGAAAAAACCATGAAACGCTACAATATCAAACTACGCACCATTAACATGAAAGAGTTCGAAAAAGACGTTAATAAGGTAATGGAAATTTATAACGACGCATGGAGCGACAACTGGGGCTTTGTTCCCTTTACGGCTGCGGAAATTAAAATTCTTGCGGCCGATTTAAAACAGATTGCCGATCCGCGTATGGTCTTGTTTGCAGAAATAGACGACGAAGCCATTGGTTTTATTGTTACCATACCCAACATTAATGAAGCGCTTGCAAAAATACCTAACGGCAGATTATTTCCAAGCGGAATATTTAAACTTGTTACCGGAATTAAAAAGATTAAAACTTTGCGCGTAATCATACTGGGGATTAAAAAGGGACATCAACGAAGCGGATTGGGCGCTAACTTATATTTAAATTCTATTTTACTTGCCGATAAATACGGTTATGAAGCATCGGAAATGTCCTGGATTTTGGAAGATAATTACACCATGTTACGGCCGTTGGAAGATTTCGGCGCTGAAAAATACAAAAAATATCGTCTATACACTTACCCGCTACAATAAAAAAAAGTCCGACAACTTTAGCGCGTTGCCGGACTTTTCAATAAATACATTACAGAATTTTTTTAATATTCATCCTGATTGTAATAATCTTCATTACCCGTGAATGCCGATGAATTATACTTTTTATCTTTGGTGCAAAAATCAAAGAATTCACAATCCTGACATTCAAAATCCTCACAATTGACCATATCTTCGCACGTGCCATTTAAATCCAGGGTTATTGAGCCACGATAACAAAGCGAATCATGATTATAATGGCAGTCGTCGCATCCACATGTAAGGTTTTCAAAGTAGCTCATAAATAAATCCTCCTCCGAAAAGCCCGTTAATTTATTATTGTTATTATTTTAATTTCCATCATGCTCCCGTAAATATTTGCTTCCCTCTTCCAATATCTTTTTTTCTTCGTCTGTTAAATTCAGATATCCTACCCTGTTAATCTTATCCAATATCTCGTCGATTGCCTTGCGGTAATACTCCGCTTTACTGCCGCCGCCTCGTCGATAGCGCATATTCGGTTTTCTATTTGTCGATGACATTTTTCCCGAACTGATATTCGAAAAGGTTTTTTTTACTTTATAAATCAAATGGTTGTATCGTAAATAGACATAGCCCACCAAAATTCCGCCGAGATGCGCCGCATGGGCAATACCGTCAGTATTCGGTCCGATTGTCGAAAAGAAAGACAGCAAAAACATAAAGCCCATAAAATATTTAACCTTAACGGGAAATAGGAAATATATATAGAGCAATCTATCAGGGTATCTCAAAGCATAAGCAAGCATCACCGCATAAACGGCTCCCGACGCGCCGATAGTGCTGGCATTAGAAAACAAGACAACGGTCAACCCTGCGCCAATTCCGCCTATAAAGTAGTATTTTAAGAACTCCCTGGTTCCCCACTCTCGCTCCAGCTCGGCGCCAAACATCCAAAGAATAAACATATTAAAAAAGATATGCCAAAACCCGCCATGTAAAAACATGTAAGACACAAGCTGCCATATCTTAAAATGATATATAACATCAAACGGATTAAGAGCAAAGTTATTCAGCAGTACGGCATTTAATGAGGGATTAATAAACTGCATAATAAAAACAATACCGTTGGCATAAAGCAGATTTTTTATCCCAGGCGGCAATACGCCCCCGCCTACTCCGAACGATTTCCTTTGATAAT
>CAYRJN010000091.1:0-15111 GCA_964424545.1 uncultured Calditrichaceae bacterium | reverse complement strand
GGTTATTTTATTAGACAGTATTACGCGTTTGGCGCGCGCCAACAATCAAGTAGTACCTCATAGCGGCAAAATCCTCTCCGGCGGCGTGGATTCGAACGCTTTGCAAAAACCCAAACGTTTTTTCGGCTCGGCGCGTAATATTGAAGAAGGGGGCAGTTTAACGATTATTGCGACTGCCTTGATCGATACGGGCTCGCGAATGGATGAGGTAATATTTGAAGAATTTAAAGGCACCGGTAATATGGAGTTGGTTCTTGACCGCCGCCTTTCCGACCGTCGTATTTTCCCTGCTATCGACATTAACCGCTCCGGTACTCGTAAAGAAGAATTATTGCTTACGAGAGAGGAACTTTCGCGCGTTTGGATATTGCGTAAGTTGCTGAATGAGATGAATATTGTAGAAGGCATGGAGTTTTTATTGGATAAAATGAGCGAAACAAAAACCAATAAAGATTTCCTGCGTTCCATGAATTCGTAAATTTTTCTTGCATAGCAATAGAAAAAGTTTTATATTCATAGGCTAATTTTAAAACATTCAAGGAGTTTGATAGATGAAAAAAGGTATTCATCCCGAGTACAAAATGGGTACAATCTCCTGTGCCTGCGGGAACACATTCCAAACACATACGGTTGTGGGCGATTTGAAAGTTGAAATATGTTCGAAATGTCATCCGTTTTTTACGGGTAAGCAAAAATTGGTTGATACGGCCGGACGAGTAGAGAAATTCCGCAAAAAATACAACCGATAGAACAATTAAAAAATTCTTTTAATAATAAAAAAACGGGATGAGAGGGATCATTCCGTTTTTTTTGTTTAACGACCGTTTTATTTCCTCTGAGTTCTGTCGTTTTTCCAGCTATTGTTTTGTTTTTACACAATCGGTAATTTTTTTCAAGCAGGAAAAACTGCGGTGAACGATAGGGAATATTTACGGTAAATAGCCTATTGTAAAAATTAATAAACCGATTTTTTTAAGAAGGAAGTAAATTGTATATAATGAAAAATGAAGTCGAAGAAAAAATAATGCCGGTTGGCGGGCAGGCGGTTATAGAAGGAGTGATGATGCGTTCACCCAAACGTATTGCCACGGCCATCCGACGGGCAAACGGCAATATTGAGGTTAAGGTGCAGGAATTTCAATCATTAATTCAGCGTAAAAAATATCTCAATATTCCCATTATTCGCGGCGCCGTTACCTTAATAGAGGTGATGATCTTGGGGATTAAAACCTTACAATGGTCGGCAGATAAAGCGATGGAAGACTTTGAGGAAGAGGATAAGAAGAAAAAGGACAAAAAGGCGAAAACAGGCGAGAAAAAAGGTATGTCTACAGCCGGAGCGGTTTTTTCCGTTAGCGTTGCTTTGGCGGCCGGTATTGGAATATTTTTCGTTTTGCCGCTATATCTTACGACAACGGTGTTCAATATTGAAAAACAGGCTCTGCTGTTTAATCTGGTTGCCGGATCTTTTCGCATTATGCTTTTTCTGGCCTATTTGATCGGGATTTCTTTTATGAAGGACGTTAAACGTCTCTTTCAATATCACGGCGCCGAACACAAAACCATTTATAATTTTGAGAGTAAAGAAATTTTATCGCCGCAAAATGCTGCAAAGTTTACTACTTTACATCCGCGCTGCGGTACCAGTTTTTTAATGATTGTAATGCTGGTTAGTTTGATCTTTTTCGCTGTTTTGGATACTTTTGTTATGTTGTGGCTCGGTAAAATGTCGCTATTGATCAGGCTGGCGACCCATATCCCCTTAATACCGGTAGTCGGCGGGCTGAGTTACGAAGCGCTTAAGGCATCGGCTACAAGAACCGACAACGCATTGGTGCGCTTTCTGATTGCTCCTGGATTATGGCTGCAACGCATCACCACTAAGCAACCTGACGAAAAACAGCTGGAAGTGGCTATTGTGGCATTAAAGTCGGCGCTTGGCGAAGAATATGCCGACGAATTAACAGCCGCTCCGGTGATCGATTCACAGGTAATTTTGGCGGAGGCATAAGGGAAAATCGTGAAAGATAAAATTTTAAGTCTTAATAATCGTTTGAATGAGCTTAACGAAAAATTAGCCGATCCGGAGGTACATCAGGATCAGAAAAAGTATCAGGAGCTGGCGCGCGAGCACAGCGAACTTACAAAAATTATGGAAATAGGCGCGCCTTATTTAAAGGCGATGAAGAATTATGAAGGCAACAAAGCTATAATTGAAGAAGGCGAAGATGACGAACTGGTGGAGATGGCCAGAGAAGAGCTGTCCGAAATGGAAGAGGCCATAAAAGATTTTGAAGAAAAATTAAAACTCTTATTGCTGCCCAAAGATCCCGATGATCATAAAAATGTTATCGTAGAAATCCGCGCCGGCGCCGGAGGCGATGAAGCGGCTATTTTTGCCGGCGATTTATATCGTATGTACACACGGTATTGTGAAACAAAAAAATTTAAACACGAAATTATGAATTCCAATCCGTCGGAACGGGGCGGTTTTAAAGAAGTGATTTTTTTAGTAGAAGGCGCAGATGTCTATGCGGCCTTAAAGCACGAGAGCGGCGTACATCGCGTACAGCGCGTACCCGATACGGAAACACAGGGACGGGTGCATACTTCGGCGGTTTCGGTTGTGGTGCTGCCCGAAGCGGAAGAAGTGGATATACAAATCGATCCCAATGAATTAAAAATAGATGTTTACCGCTCGAGCGGTCCCGGCGGACAAAGCGTTAATACGACCGATTCTGCCGTGCGCATTACCCATATCCCTACCGGAACCGTTGTAACCTGTCAGGATGAAAAGTCTCAGTTAAAAAATAAAACCAAGGCGCTAAAAGTGTTGCGTTCTCGCTTGTTAGATAAAGCATTGAGTGAGCAAAATAAATCCGTTGCCGAAAAGCGAAAGATGATGGTCGGTACGGGTGATCGCAGCGCAAAAATTCGTACTTATAACTTTCCGCAAGGTCGGGTAACCGATCACCGTATCGGTTTGACGCTTTACAAACTGGATCGTATTATGGAAGGCGATATTAACGAATTAATCCAAGCCTTGCAGCTTGCGGAACGTCAGCAGCAATTGGAAGCCGAAGTAGGCGCCAAATAGAAGAAAGATCGATGGAATAGTCGAAATGACCTCTCCTTAGTTTTTCAATTGATCCGTAGGGCGCAGAGAAGTTGGAATGAAGCGTCAATCGTCTGTTTTTATCATTATTATCCGTTTTGCCTTTTTTCTTTACCCCTATTCCATTTTTATGTATATTAGCAAAGAATGTCTGATTATAACAATATTATATAAATGGAATATTTTACACAAACGGTTGTTCAGCAGCGTGTAAAAGATTTTTTTATACACGCGATCGAAAACAGCCGTCTGGCGCACGCCTATATTTTTTACAGTCCGTACGGCGCAGGTAAAGAGGCCTTCGCCATCGAACTGGCAAAAGCCTTAAACTGTACATCGGATACGATTCGTCCTTGCGGCGAATGCGCATCCTGTCGCAAAATTTCCGCGTTAGGGCACCCCGATATCAAATATATTTTTCCTTTAAAAAAAGATACCAAGATAGAAAAGGTAATTAAACTAATAAAAAAAAAGGCGCAGAATCCTTATGCTGTGCTGTCGCAAAGCGGACATCTTAATATTCCCATCGAAATGATGCGTACTTTAAAGGATGAAGCAAAATACGCACCTTATGAAGCGAGGAAAAGGGTTTTTATCATTTCCGGGGCGGAATACCTTGCCGGTCCCGCCGCTAATTCATTTTTAAAGCTTTTGGAAGAGCCCCCGGATAGTCTAATGTTGATTTTGATAAGCGATAAGCTGGATTCTCTGTTAGATACGATTCGCTCGCGCTGCCAGCCGGTCTATTTCCCAAATTTTAGCGATGATGAAATTATTGAAATCATAAAAAAATATGAAAAAGTTGACGATACGATCAGCGCTAAAATCGCTGTTGCGCAAAATGATATTGAAAAAGTTTTTGAGTTATTGTACAGCGATACGGCAACGGAACTTGAACTGGTTTATAATTATTTACGATCTCTTGCCAAGGGAAACTTTCTGGAAGTTTCAAATATAGTCGATGAGATGCTCGCCAAGCGCGATAAAAATTATACGTTGGAGTTATTAAATCATATATTACTTTGGTTTAAAGACGCCGTTCATTATCTGCTTTTAAATGATAGCCGTACTATCGTAAATAAAGATTACATGGAACAAATTGTGAAATTTGCAGATTATTACAATGAAGTCGATTTTCCGCGTATAATCGAGTACATCGAACAAGCACAACAAGATATTTCCCGAAACGGCAACCCGTCAATGGCCTTTTTTAATCTTGCAATCAGAATAAGAAAAGAATTGTTAAAAAGCGCTCATCAAAAAAAGGAAATCATATGACTCCGGAAATAGTTGAAGTATCGTTCAAACGTAATAAACGGCTTCCCTATTTTAATCCGAAGGAGCTTAAAATAAAACCGGGTGATTATGTAATGGTTGAGGCGGAGAAAGGCATCGACATCGGTATTGTATCTAAAACGGGACGTCTTGTTTCTCTGGCCGACATCAAGGGTACGCCGCGGGCCATTATTCGTAAGGCTGTGGAAGACGATTTGGCGCGCCTGAAAGAAAACCGCCGCAGGGAGGTGCTTGCCGCGCAAATCGGGCGGCAAAAAATTGCTCAGCATAAATTGAAAATGAAATTAGTGGATGTTGAGTATCAGTATGACCAAAATAAATTAACTTTTTATTTCACCAGCGATAAACGCGTGGATTTTCGCGACTTGGTGCGGGATTTGGCATCTAAGTATAAAACACGTATTGAATTGCGGCAGATTGGCGTACGCGATGAAACCAAGCGGATCGGCGGATTGGGTATTTGCGGAAAACCGTATTGTTGTTCTCTTTTTATGAAAGAGTTCGAACCTATTTCCACGCAATACGCCAAAGAGCAGAATTTACCGTTGAATCCGGGTAAATTGGCCGGCGTTTGCGGGCGTTTAAAATGCTGTCTGGCTTTTGAACGTCCGTTTTATCAGGAATCGTTGAAAAAATATCCGCCGCTTGACGCAACAATCAAAACCGAACGTGGTACCGTAAGCGTGGATAAAATCGATATTTTCAACGAAATAGTTTATTTGCGCTATAAGGAAGAAGAGACGGTCGAAGGCGTTTCGTTGGAAGAAGTCCAGAAAATGGGTTTTCCGATGTAGCGTCAATAAAATAAAAGGTCAATTTCTATTTTTAAGGATAAATACCCATAAGACGCATCGGGAAAAATCGCGTAACTTATGGATTTATCGTACATCCACAAAAATCAGCTTTTAGAATATCCGTTATAACTATTTACTTACCATTACGCTATTAACGTCAAGGGTATGTGATAAGGGGAATTATGAAGAAGTACGATGTTATTATTATCGGAGGCGGGGTAGTCGGCCTGTCGGCGGCTATGGCCTTATCGGAAAATAAAAAGATTAAAATAAAAGTAATCGAAGCGGAAAAAGAACTGGCGGCTCATCAAACGGGCAACAACAGCGGTGTAATTCATTCCGGACTCTATTATAAACCCGGTTCGCTTAAGGCGCGCAATTGTGTGGAAGGACGTGAATTGTTGTATCGTTTTTGCAAGGAGCATAATATCGCTTATGACAACTGTGGTAAACTGGTGGTTGCCGTAACGGAAGACGAAATTCCCGGATTAAAAAAACTTTATGATCGCGGTCAAAAAAACAATTTAAAAGGTTTAACGTGGCTTAAAGGAGAAGAAATCAAAGAATATGAGCCGCATGTAAATGGAATTGCGGCTCTGTTTGTACCGGAAACGGGTATTGTTAACTATAAACAGGTAACCGATAAATATGCTGAGATTGTGAGGGCTGAGGGAAATGAAGTGGAAACCCAATGCGCTTTTGTTGGTTTAAGCAAAAATAACGATGGATTAACGGTGCAAACCACTCGAGGTGATTTGCAAACTAAATATCTGATCAATTGCGGCGGATTGCAATCCGATCGCATAGCCAAAAAGTGTGGCGTGGAACCGGGCTTAAAAATAGTGCCGTTCCGCGGTGAATATTATAAATTAAAACCGCAAAAATATCATCTCGTAAAGAATTTGATCTATCCCGTGCCCGATCCCGAATTCCCATTCCTCGGCGTTCATTTTACGCGTATGATCGAAGGGGGTATAGAAGCGGGGCCGAATGCGGTGCTGGCTTTTAAACGCGAAGGGTATGGTAAATTCAGTTTCTCTTTAAAAGATACTATCGAAACCTTTACCTATCCCGGATTTATTAAATTAGCCGGTCAATATATGTCCATGGGTATGCACGAGTTTTACCGTTCTTATGTTAAGAGCGCATTTGTTAAATCCTTGCAGCGTTTAATCCCCGAAATAACGGGCAACGATATTGTTCCGGGCGGGGCCGGTATCCGCGCTCAGGCTTTGGAACGCAACGGTTCTTTAACAGATGATTTCCGTATTGTTGAAACCGAAAATATGATACATGTCCTTAACGCGCCTTCGCCGGCGGCAACGGCTTCTATCAGTATCGGTCGAACCATAGCACAAATGGCGCAAAAGAATTTTAATTTGATTTGATATGATTTGTGCTGTTGAAAGCGCATAGGCGGGCAATAGGGCATTCATCACATAAGGGGCGTTGCGCTTTGCATATTTTGCGGCCGTGCCAGATTAACCAATGATGGGCGTCCGACCAGTCTTTTTCGGGAATATTCTTCATCAACTGTTTTTCCGTTTCCAAAACATTGTTCGCTTTAGCCAAACCGATACGATTGGCGACGCGGAAAACGTGGGTATCCACGGCAATGGCCGGAACCCCCTTAGCGATACTTAGCACCACATTGGCCGTTTTGCGGCCCACGCCCGGTAGTTTCATCAGTTCTTCGCGCGTTTCCGGTATATCGCCGTCGTATTTATCCGCCAAAATTTTTGATGTCGTCACTATATTTTTTGCTTTTGTTTTATACAAACCAACCGTTTTAATATATTGTTCCAGTTCATCTTGTCTTAAGGTTTTCATCTTGTGTGCGTCGGGATAGTCGCGAAAAAGAGCGGGCGTAACGATGTTTACTCTTTTGTCAGTGCTTTGCGCGGCGAGCATGGTTGAAATAAGCAACTGAAATGGCGTTTGATAAATTAACGCCGTCGAGGTACCCTTATAAGTATCTTCCAATATTTTTAAGATTGATTTTAATTTTGCTTTCATAGCTCTTAACAATTAATTTCTCTTATATTTGAAGTAAAATAATGTCAATGCAATTTAAGTTACCAATACAGGCGATAATAATCAACAGCCGTAAACCCTCTAATTCGATTTTACTATCACTTTGCAAGTAAACCGGATGAATTATTGAGTATAAACAGCGAGCTTATATAGAAAGGGAAAGATGGAAAGGAAGTTTGAAGAGCTTAGCAGGCCGCAGGTAAAAGAATTGGATGATATTCTCGGTGTGCCTTTTAATATCCTTGATGACGGGTTCGTGCGTGTTGTCGATTATATGGGCGCCGATGAATCCATCGTTCAAGCTGCGCGCGTTTCCTATGGAAAGGGTACCAAGAAGGTCAGCGAAGACCGCGGATTAATCCGTTATTTGTTGCGTCATCATCATACGACGCCGTTTGAAATGTGCGAAATAAAATTGCACGTTCGCGTTCCCATGGATACCTGGCGCCAATGGATTCGTCATCGTACGGCAAATGTTAACGAATATTCCACCCGTTATTCCGTCGCTGTGGACGCCGCTCAAATGACTGCGCCCAATCAATGGCGGAAACAGGCTTTGAGCAACCGTCAAGGCAGCAGCGGCTATTTTGATGAAGATCGGGGTAAAAAATTCAGCAAACAGGAAAAAGAGCTGCATGAATTGAGCCGTAAAATTTATAATGATCGACTTAAAGAAGGAGTGGCAAGAGAACAAGCGCGCAAAGACCTGCCGTTATCGACCTATACCGAAGCGTATTGGAAGATTGATTTGCATAATTTATTACATTTTCTATCGTTGCGTATGGATATTCACGCTCAGTATGAAATACGCAGTTATGCTCAAACTATCGGCAATGAAATTGTTCGCAGATGGGTTCCCGTAACATGGGAAGCGTTTAACGATTACCGGATAGATTCCGTTAATTTTTCCGGCCCGGAATATGATATCATTAAAGCTTTAATACTAGGCGATAAAGAAAAAGCCGTAAAACTGGCGCAAGAATATCAGATTTTAAAATATGGCGCCGGCAAATTAAAAAGAAATCGAGAAAGAAGCGATTTGGAGCTAAAACTAACGGAATTAAACCTGCCTATACCTTGGTAAAATATAATGGGAAGGAATTGTTATGTTATATTTTAAACGTCCGATTCTTTATAATATACTGTTTGCCATACTGTTGTTATCTCTTTATGGTTGCAACGGCGATAAAAAAGAAAAAGAAGCGGGCTATGTTGCGGTTACAAAGTTTGATTCCAACCGCAATCCTTTTAAAGATTTGCAAGATGCCGTTGCCGAAGCGACCAAAACCAATAAGCGTATACTTCTCGATGTGGGAGGCGATTGGTGCAGCTGGTGTTTTAAACTTGATCGGCTTTATGAACAAAATCCCGATTTGAATAAATTTTTATATGATCATTATATTGTTGTAAAAATAAACTACAGTAAAGAAAATAAAAACGAAAAATTTTTGGCTCAGTATCCGCAAATTCCGGGATACCCGCATCTTTTTGTTTTAGAGAGCGACGGAACGTTTCTACATTCGCAGAATACGGGTAAATTGGAAAAAGGTAAAGCGCATGATAAAGATAAAGTATTTGCATTTTTAAAAGAATGGACCAAAAAATAGAATCGGAAATAAAAGCGAACGCTTTAATAAAGGGGTGACAATAATGTCAACACGAAAAGCAAAAATTGTTTGTACAATCGGTCCTACGTCGCAGTCGGAAGAAATGCTGATCAAATTAATTAAAAGCGGCTTGGATGTGGCTCGTTTGAATTTTTCGCACGGAACACATGAAGATCATCTGAAAAGCATTAAATTGATCCGTAAACTTTCTGAAAAACTCGGCAAACCGATTAGCATTTTACAAGATTTACAAGGGCCGAAAATCCGTGTCGGTAAATTTAAAAATCCGCCGATTGCCCTTAAAACAGGCGCTGAATTTATTATAACCACACGCAAAATAGAAGGCAATGCCGAAGAGGTCGGCACATCCTATAAAAATTTGCCCAATGATGTAGAGATTGATGACAATATCCTGATAAACGACGGTTTAATTAAACTCAAAGTTATTGGTAAAAACGAAACGGATGTAAAATGCAGGGTGATAGTCGGGGGCCCGCTTTATGATCATAAGGGCGTTAATTTGCCCGGTGTTAAGATTTCCGAGCCCTCTTTGACGGCCAAAGACAGAGAGGATCTGTCGTTTGGCATTGCCCATGATGTCGATTATGTTGCCCTCTCGTTTGTGCGGGACGCGGACAGCATTTATGAAATAAAAAAAATTATCGGCGATAAAAAAATTCCCGTGGTGGCAAAACTGGAAAAGCCCGAAGCTCTGGATAATCTTGAAGCTATCGTCGAGGCGACTGATGTGGTGATGGTTGCCCGCGGCGACCTCGGCGTTGAAATATCTACACAAAAAGTTCCCGTGGTACAAAAGCGCATCATTGAATTGTGCCAAAAGAAAAGCGTTCCGGTAATAACGGCTACGCAAATGTTGGATTCCATGATTGTCAATCCCACGCCAACAAGAGCAGAGGCTACGGATGTAGCCAATGCTGTTTTTGACGGTACGGACGCGGTGATGCTCTCCGGTGAAACGGCTTTCGGGAAATATCCTCTCGAAGCGGTTCAGATGATGGATTCGATCGTACGGGAAGCCGAAGCGCATACAAAATATTTTCGTCTGAAACACAGCGACCCAGACAGACATGAAACGGTTTCTTTTTCCCGTTCAATTTGTGACGCCGCCTATCACAGCGCCGTGGATATTTCCGCTAAACTTATTGTCGTATTCAGTGAAAGCGGCTATACAGCCAAAGAGATGTCGAAATTACGTCCGCAAATTCCCATCGTTGCCTTAACAACGCACAAAAATACATTATCGAGATTACCTTTGATTTGGGGCGCTTTGCCGTTATATTTAGACAGGAAAATAAAGATTGAAAGCAATCTAAAGGAACTTGAAAACTTTTTAAAGTCTCATAAACTGGTTAAAAAAGGCGATAAGATTGTTATTATTGCCGGTTTTTCCATGAACGTGGGGGGAACAAATCTTTTGCGTTTGCATGAGGTTGTATAATGTTTTTATATTTATTTGACAATAGAGCTTAAAAAACCTAAATTGCAAAGCTTTTTAGTTAATCAAGGGAGGATTAATGTCAATTCAAACATTAGACATGCGTCGCTTAAAGAAAAGAAATGTTAATGTTTATGAGATGTGTCTTGTAATTGCCAGCAGGGCGCGTGAAATAAATGATGAACGGAATAAAAAAAGACGTGAAAATGAAGTTTTTGATGATGTCGATTTATATGATGAAGTCGATATTTACGACCGAGAATTAATGCAGGAAATGAAGTTTGAAAGGGAAATCAATCCCACTGTAATCGCTCAGGAAGAGTTTTTTGAGGGCAAGGTAAAACCTGTCTATCGCGAAGAATAAAAAAGCCCGTTTTAACGGGCTTTTTTTTGTTTATACCTTTATTTTCCTTTTCGTTTTACAAGCTCAAGATATTCAAGATATATCCTCATAGCCCTGAATAGAATTACAAAATAAATTAATAAAATCAGATAAATGATTGCCAGCCTTTGGAATTGAGGTAAAACTCTGTTCCAATCCAAAAAAGCGCTGGCAAAAATTAAAATGAACATAATGCTTAAAATACCGCTGAAAAAATTCATTTTTTTTATTGATACAATTCCTTTGGAACGTTCACGTAAATCCGCAACCATAATAAAATAAATCAATAAACTGACCGCCGTTGCCCATAGTGTTTTTGTGGCCGGCATCCAGCTGAACGCTTCGCTGATGAACATGGTGACGATAAAACCGAAAACAGGCGCCATCTGGCTGAGCATCTCTTTTTGTCGTTTGTCCATAATTAACTCTTTCTTTTTGGTTTAAGCAGAACAAAAATCTGGCGCGGCGAATCAAGGCCATATTTATTGCCTTCAAAATCGCCGCAAACATCAATAATTTCAAAACCCGTATTTTCAAAATGATAACGTAACTCGGCAACCGAATAATCGCGTAGATGATACATCCGTTTAACACGTTGGCCATCCGGGGTGATAATTAAACGTTCAAAGGAGATCATTCCGGAAACGGGATTGTGAGCATATTTTTCCAAAATTATGGTTTCATCCGCAGTGATAAACCAGTGTCGTTTGATATCTTTCTTTAGAAAAGAAAACGGATTAAAATAGTCGATAACAAAATAACCGTTCTCCTTCAAAGCCTTAAAAACATGACCGATGATACTTAAGTTGTGTTTATCATTAAAATAAAAGAGCGAAGAAAAAAGGTTATAAATAAGATCGTATTGTCGGTCGCCGTCGAAATCCAGCATATTTTCCTGCTTAAATTCCGGCTTTATTTCCATCTTTTCGGCATTTTTACGGGCAATTTCGATGAAGGGGAGTTTAAAGTCGCTGCCGGTTACATTTGTAAATCCCCTTTTAGCCAATTCAATACTGTGTCTTCCGTAACCGCAGGCTAAGTCGAGAATGGCCGCATTTTTTTTGGGATTGATTTTTTTAAGGATAAAATCAATTTCTTTTTTCGTATGATTTTCATCCGTTAACGTATCGTTGGATTTTAGATAATATTCGTCAAAAAATTCTTCCGTCCAATGCATACTGTTTCCCTCTTATATCAAATTGTATCGTTTTATGCCTTTATAAAGTTCGATTCCGAGGACTTTAATGATCGAAACGGCCGGCACGGCCAACAACATTCCAAGGATTCCGAAAAATTGTCCCCCGATAATTACAACCAGCAGAACGGTTAAGGGATGCAGATCAACATTTTTCGCCACAACAAGCGGCTGCACCAATACATTATCCGTAAGTTGTATAAGAGCAAAAGCGACCGCAACGAGAATAATCAGAGTTGTGCCGCCTCCTTTTATGATAACAACCGTTAATGCCGCCACTGCGCCCATTAACGGACCTACATAAGGGATTAAATTTGTTAGGCCGGCAAAAACGCCGATCAATGCAAAGTAATCAACGCCGAGAATCCATAACGCAATGGTTGCTAAGATTCCGATTATGGTGGCGTCTATAAATTGTCCCCTTAAAAAACCGCCGAGCTGCTGATCCGTTTTGTGCATAATATTCAATGACATCTCAAAATATTTATTAGGTATCAGACGAATAAAGCCTTTCTTTAGTTTAAGTCCGTCTTTAAGAATAAAAAAGACCGCGAAAGGGATGATAATAAAAGTGGTAATAATTGAAAATAGATCCATGATAATTGATAAAGCGGAATTGGTAAATCCGATTATTATTTTATTCAATTCGTTGGAAATATCAATGGGAATGGCTGCGAGAAACGGAAACCTTTTTTTAATCAGTTTTTCAAACTGATCAAGAGAATTTACGGCAGAATTATCACTAAGTAAATTTTGAACATTCGTAATCTGATCAATGATAACAGGAACGATAAAATAGATAAGAACCGCAATTAAAAAGCCGAAAATGGTGAAAACGGCAAGAGTCGCTTGCGTGCGGCTTAAACCCCTATATTCAAAATAACTGGCAATGGGATCAAGAATATAAGCAATGAGCATGGAAATGATTAATATAATAATGGTAGAACGGATTAGGTATATTCCCAAAGCGGCTAAAATAAAGATTACGATGCCTATGGTTAATCTAAAACTTATAGACTGGTTAAAATCCGTTCTCATATTACTCCTCTGTCTTATCTTTTTTTTCTAACTCTTCTAATTTTAAGCGTAATTCGCGGTTTTCCAACGTCCCCTGACGCAGCCTTTCGGCGATCATTGAGGCAAGGCGAAATAGTATTTTATTACCGGTTTTAGGGTGTTTTTCCAGTAAATCCATAAGTTCCGGTTCAAAAAAACCGAGCAGCTTTGTCGGCTTGTGGGCGATGGCATTGGCGGTACGCGGCATCTCCAGCAGCAAGGCAATCTCGCCGAAAAAATCGCCCTTACTTAATACGGCGAGTAATTTGTTTTCTTTTCCGGCTGTGATGTAAACCATGCCGGATTCGATGATATACATTCCCAAACCGATATCACCCTCTTTAATTATAATTTCGTCGGCATCATATTCGCGGTGATGTAAAATTCTTTCTACTGATTTTAATTCTCCTCTATCCAAATCCTGAAAAAGAGGCACGTTTTTTAAAACTTTATAAATATTATAATGTTCTTTTTTCTCTTTTTTGAAAATATTACTCCAAAAACTACTGACATTATCCATAAAATCTCTCCTATGCAAAGCGGACACTAAATTACATAAACTGCTTGAATATAATTTGAATAATATTAATTGGCAAAAATTTATAAAATATTAATTTGAAATTAACGTGATTATGCTTAAGTTTTTGCGGTATAGCGCGTTTATTCGTCAAATTATATGTTTGCATGTTTTATTATTGTCTTTTATATGGGATAGAATCTTTACTATGAATATCAATTGCCGTCTTATCGCTTTTTTTGAAATACCGATACAATTAATTAATAAAGTTAAAACAATAAAGGAGGTGTAAAATGAAAACGCTTATGATCTTTTTGTTGTCGGTTACTTACGCCCTATCGCAATCGCCGGCAAAATATGAAAAGAAGTTTATCTGGAACAAAGAGCGAACAATTCTGACGGCTGATTTTTCTAAGGTTAAAAAACCGAAATTGGACGATTTTAAAACCGTATTTCATTTTGATCCCGTTCGTCAGGATACTACGGGAACATGCTGGTCCTATTCCGGCACATCGTTTATCGAATCGGAAATATATCGTTTGTATAAGAAGAAAATTAAATTGGCGGAGATGTATTTTGCCTATTGGGAGTATGTGGAAAAAGTAAAACGTTTTGTGAAGGAAAAAGGGGATTCCGAATTCGGAGAAGGAGCCGAACAAAGCAGCGTACTAAAAAGGATGCAGCAATACGGATGTGTGCCGCTTGAAGCTTATACGGGATTAATCAACGGCGCCACCAAACATAACCACGGTCCGATGTTCAAAGAGATGAATAACTATTTGAAATTCATTAAAAAGAATAATTATTGGGATGAAAATGTAGCGCTGGCGGAGATTAAAGCAATAATGAATAAATATATCGGCGCCCCGCCGGAAAAATTTACTTATGAAGGCAAAGAATATACGCCTCTCGAATTCAGTCGGCAGGTTTGTAAAATCAAACGCGCTGATTATGTGGATTTTATGTCCACCCTAAAAATTCCTTTCTATAAAAAGGGAGAATACAAAGTACCCGATAATTGGGATCACGATTCCAGCTATTATAATATCCCACTGGAAGCCTTTTATAAAGGGATTAAAGCGGCTATAAATAGCGGTTATTCCGTAGCCATCGGCGGGGACGTAAGCGAACCGGGCAAATACGGGTGGGAAGATATTGCCATTATTGTGCCCTGGGATATTCCGCAAGACGCTATTAACCAAAGTTCGCGAGAATTTAGGTTTTATAATAAAACATCTACGGATGATCATGGTATTCATCTTGTCGGTTACAGTAAAAAATACGGGCACGACTGGTATCTGATAAAAGATTCGGGCTCGAGCTCCCATTATGGTAAGTATCCCGGGTATTACTTTTTTAGAGACGATTTTATTAAACTGAAAATGCTGAGTTTTATGGTGCATAAAGACGCCGTAAAAGATATCCTTAAAAAGTTCTAAGAAAATATATTGAATATAGCCTTGCAAGTTAAGCACTAAAAATGATAGGCTTTTCATAACGATATTTCCGTACAAGAGGGCGTAAGTAAATCTTCGATTTATACTTATGAGGAATTATTTTCCTGCTCGTGTGCAACCGAAATATTAATATAGATGTCTTTTTATAATATTTGGCTCTACTGGGTTTCTTGTGGATTTTTTTGTTAGATAGATGATTAAT
>CAYRJN010000090.1:0-15166 GCA_964424545.1 uncultured Calditrichaceae bacterium | reverse complement strand
AGGCGTAATAAATAAAACCGTAAGAACATCATCAAATCTTGATAGACTTCGTAGCCCCGCGGCATCGTTGTATGCCATTGAATTGAAGAGCTTAGCCAATCGCTGTTTCCTGTAACTTTATAAGCAACGTCCGCCAGCGCAGCTGAATTTTCAAATTGATTAAACGCTAAAATGGAAATATAAATTACAGCCCCGATGATTATTAACGATTGAAAAATATCCGTATATACAACGCCGAAAAAACCGGATATAACGGTATATAAAGTAGCGACGCCGATAAGGATCAAAGAACAGGTTAATGGAGAAAACGGAAGAAACATGGATAAAAAAAGACCGACGGCTTTGATTAAATAGGAAAGAGCGCCGATTGTAAAAAACAAAGTTGCAACCGCTGAAATCAAGCGGGCTGCTTTACCTCCCCAGCTTTCTCCAAAACGAAACTTCATCCATTCCGCCCCGGTCATTACTTTTGCACGATAATGCCAAGCAGCCAACCAGGCCATCGCAAAAGAAAGTACCAAAGCCGCTCCGGCGCGTATTTCAATATAAAGTCCGCGCGGCCCCATCATAAAAAGAAAAGAAACGATCAACATTGTTCCCGCCATATCCAAAAATGAAGCCATGCCGGATATACCCATTGCCCACCAAGGCACCTTATGACCGCCAAGAAAATAACTTTCTATATTGCTGGAAGCCCTTCTTTGTAAATAGACGCCTAAAGCCAACAACACAATAAAATATACTACTATCACGGTATAATCAATACTATTTAAATAAGCAGCCATCCAATCCTCCTTAATTTGATTATAAAATTGCGAATTAATAGGTTTTGAAAAATTGTTTGATTTTTTTAAAAGATTTTTTCTCTTTTCTTTCCACATTTAAAACGCCATAAGGACCAAAAGGCGAATAACTTTGCGTAAAATATTTCCGATGATAATAATCTGCCCAACACCATAAAATCCCCCCGCTGCATTGAGGTACGTTTACAATAGCTTTCCAAATCTTCTCAATATACTCCGCCTGCCAATCTTCCGAAAAAGAAACATTTCCGCTCAGCCCATAGATACCGGCCGCGCCAAATTCACTGACAATCATAGGTTTATGGGGATAAACGGAGCATTGTCTTTTGATAAACATTTCGGCGGGTTGCCTAACTAAAGAATCCAACATGGCTTCGTGATACGCTTCATCATTGCCGAAATAGACATTGCAACTCACAAAATCGGCCATAGCATAAGCGGGATGAGCATTAACGTCATTATTAACTGAAAAAGTTACCAAACGGCTGCTATCGAGAGAATGCGCCTCTTTTATCAGTTCTTGAACGACATAGGTTCCAGTTTTTGTTTCCGTTTTACACTCGTTCGCCAAACTCCATGCAAAAACAGAGGGATGATTTTTATCGCGGTTTACCATTTTCTCAAGCATCATTCGAGCCTGTGGCAGTATCGTCGTATCTTGTTCTACTTTTTCATCCGTCCACCAATTCTGCCCCCACCAGTTTAACGGCAATTCTTCTATTAATAATAGACCGATTTCATCAAGCAGGTCAAGAGTGGACGGCGATTGCGGATAATGCACTCTAATTACATTCGCCCCGCTTTTTTTTATTTTCAACAAATCTTTTTTAATAACTTCTCTGTTATTGACATGTCCCATGCGGGCGAATATGTCATAACGGTTAAATCCCTTTATTTTTAGGGGCTTACCGTTAAGCAATATGTTCCGGCCTTCTGTTTCAATACTACGAACCCCGAAACGATATTTTTTAACGTCACAATTTTTATTCCCATTTTTTAAAACGACTTTCAAATCATATAAATTAGGTGATTCCGGCGACCAAAGCCGTGCGTTATCGACTGTCATTTTAATCGTTTTTCGTGTTATTTCATTAGATTGACATTGTAATCCAATAATTTGCGAAACATTCGTCGATTTATCCGATATAGTTACAATGATATGAATATCTCTATTTTTATGCGAACGATTATTTATTTTAAGCCCACATAAAATCTCCGCCTGTTTATCTAAAACCTTGGTCTGAATATGGTTATCGGCAATAAAAACGGAATCCAAAGCGATTAATTCTACGGGTTGAAGAATACCTCCGTACTGTACCCATTCAATTTGTTTGCTTGCCGGCAGCCAATTTATGCGTGGTTTATTATCCACACGTATAACCAGCCAATTATCTCGTTTTTTATTTAGCAAACCGGAAATATCAAACTCAAACGGTAGAAAACCGCCCCTATTTTCTCCGATAAACTTACCGTTTAACCAAACCTGACTATCATAATTAACACGATTGAATTTTAAATGGAGAATCTTACTTTTTAAGGAGTTAGAGTAGGGTATTATAGACGCATACCAGGCAACGCCCTCATAACCCCACAAGGATTCATCATAGGTATTCCAAGCGCTGGGTATTTTAACCTTTTTCCAGCCATTATCATAAGGGTTTATTAAATACCATCTCTCTTTCTCACCGATGTTATAAACGTCGATCTGAAAACGCCAATCTTCTAAAAGCACCGGTTTATCGTTAGAACTATGTGCATCTTTGCGGTTATTTTTACACGAAATGAAAAAAGCGACAAACAATATAAGCGCCGTAAAAGAAAATATATTTCTAAATCGACTCATTTAACAACCCAACCTATTGTTATTTAATTAATTGCATTCTTTTCACAAGGCTTTTATTACCTTGCATATTAAGTCGATAAAAATACATCCCCGAAGGAAAATTAGCGGCATTCCAGAGAACCATATGTTTACCCGCCGCATAATGGGCGTTAACAAGCCGTTTTACTTTTCGACCGTTTATATTAAAAATATCCAGAGTAATTCTCCCCGCTTTCGGAAGATGAAACTCTATCGTTGTCGTTGGATTGAAAGGATTGGGATAATTCTGTTTGAGTTCAAAATCTATCGGTATAATACCATCATAACCGTCTACCGACGTTGTATAATCAAAGGGTTCATTACAAAGATGCCAATAAGGCTCATCCTGACCGTTATAATCTCTCTGTAAAAATTTTGTCTTCAAAGGCGTTCTATTAAAATCGGACAAGGATGTTAATACGGCGCTGCCGTCATTTTTCCATTCGTATAAAGGAATAGCATTCGGATTAATCGTAGAAATCATTCCCCTCTCTTTGGCGAGATGGAATAAGCCGAAATTACCCGGCTCATGTCCGGCAATCCAATGTCCTATAATATCCGCATAAAAAGGGTTTTTACTAAATATAATAACATTTGTCATATAATCTTTTGCCAAACCGTCATTTGGTCCGACAACAAAATCGCCGTCTCTTCCGTAAACACCCTCAATGATATTCAATCCTGCTTTTACCGTAGAATTATTATCAATACAGCGTGTCGCCCACAAATGCTGCCAAGAGCCGCCAAGTTGTCCGGGTTTATCCCAACGCGGGATATTATTTTTTAACGTTTGATATTTCTCTTCAATTTTTGTCAAAGCATCGTTTATAATATGATCTTGTGATATTACGTCCAGATCATCCTCCTCTTTTGTCCGACAATGCTCTTGATATGAATGTGCGATACAGCCTTGTAAATTCTTTGCGCATAAAGTAACGCCCATGGAATGCGCCTTAAGTTTGGCAATATTAATCAACCACGAATCGGACGCATTAACAGGGAAAAGATAGGGTATTTTTTTGAAATATTCGCCGTTGGGAACATCCTTCCAAACCACATATTGTTCGTCTAATTGCGAAACGTCTTTACTTAAATCCGGCATATTTACGCCCGTGCGTTCGATCATCTGCAAATAACCGCCGTCGTTTAAATCCGTCTCATCATAATTTGTTTCGGGTAGATATATTTTGTTAGCGGAAACCCCCAAGGATTTTAACGTTTCGATAATGCCCTCGACAAAATTAACGTCGGTAACAATTCCCATAGTTCCTTCAACCGTGTACCCGTCCTGCCAACGGAATCTTCTTGTCAAATTTGGCTTAATTGCCACAAGAGAGCTAATAGGAATCTTACCCGGCGTATTCTCGTCGGCCGCAACCAATACCGATTGGGCAAAATTTTTGCCCGCTTGCTTAATGGCGTTTGCGTTGGTTTTAACATCCACATCCGTTCGCATTATAAAAACAGCTTCAGGATTGTTTTCGATAAAAGGATGAACACTAAAAAAATCGGCGCTACTTGCCTTAGCCCAAAGTTTAATCGGGTTAAAGGCGGCAACCGCACTGAGTTCGGCTGTGGTTTTTATAAATTTTCGTCGATCCATATTGAGTCCTATCGTTTAAAATTTCAAAAGGATTATATCATAATTTAATGCTCTGCTTTCCCTGGACTAATTGAATTTTCTTATTTTTCCAAATAAATATTCCATGTGTAGAATCAGGTAAAGATATTTTTCCCGCAATAGAGCCGTTTGCTATAATTCTCAGATCAACCGTGATCTTGCCTAAAGGGTGTGGCATTTCGGCTTTAAGGGTTGTAAGGCTGCCTAAGTTAGGATTGATTATTATTTTTTTGAATCCCGGTTCTGCCGGATAGATACCCGCCACAATATGCAACAAATCGAAAGCGGGCGTGGCGCTCCAGGCATGGCAATCGGATCGAGAGACATTATCGGTTTCGGCAAAAGTTGTTAGTCCATCCGCCAACATTTTTCGCCAAGGCCGCAATTGATTGATATATTCATCGCCTCTACCTGTTTTTTGCAGTGCGCGAAACAGATAAAACTTAAAATACAGCGTTGTTTTTATGAGATAAGGAAGCGTAAGTATTTTATCCGCCAATGCCTGCTGTTGCTCTTTATCAACGGTATTGGTAAGTATGGCGAAAATATTTGTATGTTGAGAAAAGCTCTCTTTGCCCGGCACATCGGCAAACAGCCCTTTTGCGCCGTCATAAGAAGTTGTTTTAACTGCATTTTGAATTTTTAAGGCAATATGTTGATATTTTTCCGCTTCATAGCTCCAATTAAAATATCGAAAGATATCCACAGCTTGTTGCAGTGCATAAACATAGATTAAATTAATGAGCGTAGAATGACCGTTGTCGGCTCCAGGCGGAATACCGTTGGGAAATTCCGGAGCCCAATCCACAAAATTCCACCATTCCAATGCACCGATCATATCGGTATGATCGATATGACGGTTAAAATAATCCAAAACTACCGCCATGCCGGGTAAAAACTGTTTTATAAAATCAGGATCGTTGCGATAATACAAATAGTCATGAATCATACTAATCCAAAAAAGCGAATATGAATTGATAATCTGGGTAATATGAGCAGGATAGCGGCTTTGGGTTAAGCCTTCCGGTAAGCGCGAATTGTCAAATTGTTTTATCGCTTTTCGCATTAATCGATCGTCACCGCTCACATAAATAGAAATCAGAGACTGGAGTCTTGTATCGCCGATATATTGCAGCTGCTCGTAATAGGGACAATCCTGAAAAGATTCATCGGCGCAGTTGCGCAGCGTACGCCAGGAAGTGCGCCAAATATTCGCAAGCATTTTATTATCGGATTGAAAAGATGCCTTTTCTGTAAACGGATAGCCCATAAAACCGCTAAAATAGTGATTAATAATTAATTCTTCGTCGGTCGTTTCGATATCCAATTGAACATAGCGATAAGTTCTTTTCCACAGGGGACAAAACGTTCTATTGGAACCTCCGTCCGGTAAAATCATATCATAAACGCCAAAGATAGTTTTCCCTTCAATTTCGTCACGGTTTCCCTTATAATCTCCCTCTATCATATTACCGCTGCTGCTGGGCATCGTTTTAAATAGCGCTTCTGCATAAGTAATTTTTATCCGGCTCCCTTTTCCGCCGCTAATTGACAGCTCCGGATAAGCGACCGTATGCATTCCGTTATCAAATAAAATAGATATTTTACAATGCGCTTTTATTTTAAGAGGCCTCCCGGCTTCTAAGAAATCTTCTGGAATCGATATTCCCGAAGATTTTACTATTTTCCGAAAAGGGAATCGGCGTATCTCCATAAAAGGAATTTTACGTGGGACTAAAAACCAGACGCTACCGTAAAGGAAGCCTCTGCCAACGGCAAATTCGATATTGGCAAGGCGTGGTTCTTGCCAGGCGCTATCGTCAAAATCCGTAGTTTGCCATCCCCACGGATATACATCCGCTTTGCAAAGGTCTCCCGGTCCTGCGCAATAATAAACATGCAGCTCTTTCGGCGAAAACGGGATAGCTTTATAGGACTGATTTTTAATCACTTTCCAGCCCGTACCGATTCCCGTATCAATATTTACTTCATTTTCATTATCGCCCTGTAAAATAAAAGCGGTCATAAAACTTTGCTGAGCCGCCCGTTTATACTCTCCGAAATTAACGACTTCCACGGCAATTACGTTCTTATGTGGCCGGAGATATTCGGCAATATTAATCGTATCATAACGATAATGAGCAATATCGCCTATAGCCGGACCAAAAGCGACTTGTTTACCGTTTACAAAAAGCTTATAGCGATTATCAGCGGAAAGGTGAATAATAAACTGATGGGGTTGTTTCCTGATTTCGAATGTTCGCCTAAAAATAAATACAGCGTAATCCAAAACGGATTCCGTCGGATGTGTGATCCATTGTGCGCGCCAAGTATGTTTAAGCAAACTGATATCTTTACCTTCGTAATTCATCTTAACCGTTGATTCCGGCCGGATATATCCACTCATGCATGTTCCTTCAATATTTTTAATCGTTTCTTCCCTTTGATTATCCGTAATATTCTTTTTTGTTCCCTGCGCAAATGACGAACCATTTGCGAGTAAAAATAAAACTATGACAAATAAATTTTTTTTCATTTTAAGTTATTCATATTATGGAACTTATAAGAATTATTTACACTTTCACCGGATAATGTCATTTTAATTTCAGCATATCAAAACGTCCATTTTGAAATTAACGCTTATAATGATATTTCGTTTTATTGATAAAAATTCGGAACGTTGTTTTTTTATATTAAAGCATTCCATATTTTTATCGTATCGGAATTTCAAAAAATAACCTGTTTGGGACATTTTCATCTGTTTTTCTATTATTCTCAATTTTGAAATTATACATCTTGCACATAGGCCGTATTTTAGATTCTCCAATTTATCTAAGAATGACAATGGCGGACTTTTTTGTTTCCGTTTCTACATTCTCCTCCTCCTTGTCATTCCCGAATGTTTCTATAGGGAATCTAAATCTTGCTATTGTCTATATTCAGATTCCTTCTTTCGAAGGAATGACACGTTGACGATTCTGTTCGCACTTTTTTCATTAACCACTTTGCGAAGTTATGTTCTTATTATCATCTTTTAGATAATGGGAAAACCAATCTATTAAGCGGTGCATTAAATCAATTTGGTGTGCCATTTCGTCAATCCCATGCGACTCACGCGGATAAATAACAAATTCCGTTTTAACGCCTGTATCTTTAAGAAGTTGATAAAATTCATAGGATTGGGCTATCGGTACAACATTGTCATTTTCGCCATGTAAAATTAAAGTTGGAGTTGTAACATTTTTTACAAATGTAACGGGAGAATTTGCACGATAAATATCCTCTTTTTGTAACGGATTTCCACCGAAAAACAAATCAAAATTTTCCGGTCTGCCGCAAGTACTGCGCATGGTAATTAAATCCGTTACGCTCGCGCCCAATACAGCCGCTTTAAATCGATGTGTTTGCGTAATCGTCCAAGCGCTTAAATAGCCGCCGTAACTCCAACCTCCGATACCAAGACGTGTCGAATCGCTAATTCCCTTTTGGATTAAATAATCTATTCCGCTCATCACGTCTTCAAGCGGTCCGGCGCCCCAATCATTGAAATTTGCTTTTGAAAACTTAAGGCCGTATCCATTACTGCCGCGGGGATTCGGCATAAGCACGACAAAACCGTAATTGGATAAAAGCTGCCCCCATTCGTGCCAACCGGCAAGCCAGCCGTTCCACCATGCCCAAGTCGGCCCGCCGTGAATATCAACAACGGTTGGATATCGTTTTTTTTCGTCATAATTTTGAGGTTTAAATAACAAACCTTCGATCATTACACCGTCTTTATTTTTCCAACGAATTACTTCCTGTGTCACCGTTGAAAGCGATTCGATGCTCGGATTCATTTTGGTTAAGCGCCGCAAAGCCGAGCCATCCGTATTCATAATCCATATATCATCCGGGTGATTATAGCGAGGCGCATGAAAGGTGATTTTTTTACCGTCGGAACTGAGTGTAAATGTTTGAACTTCACAATAGGGCGTTCCTACTTTTTTAATAACTTTCACCTTATCGTCCATTTCATTTAGTTTACCAATGACCGTTTGAACGCCTTTATTAGCCATAACAATAATTTCGGAATTAACCGGATTCCAATTCATATACCAAATTGTTCCGGTGAACTCTTCGGCCAATAAACGCGCTTTATTATCAACCGTTGAAAAAACGGCAGGCAAATAACTTGATGCCGCAGGAACAAAATAGATAATTTTTCTATCATCGGGCGACCATTTAGGCGCCCAAAGACAGCGACGGAGATCAATACCGTCTTCCTTCCCCGATATTTTCATACGATTAGAACCGTCTCTATCCATTATCGCCAATTCGGAATGAAAATAAACGTTATCTTCATCGGCCGATGAGGATAAATTTACCGCTATACGATCATTTTTATGGGAATAATCAAAGCCTATTACATGTTCATTTTTTTCGGTAAGGGGCTTAACGGTTTTTGTTTTAAGATTTAATTCATATAATCTCACTCTTTCAACGGATTTGTCCACTTCAACGACATCGCCATATTGATTATGCTTTTGTCCCAAATCCGACTTTGACGATATTCTTGCCGTAAAGGCAATGGTTTGTGAATCGGCAAGCCATTTAAAATCGATTACGCCTTGCTTTTCTTTTGTTATTTGTACAGCTTCACCGCCGGCCATATTTAAAAGATATATCTGAAACGCATTTCGTTGGGCGCGGTTAGAGAGGAAAGCCACATACTTCCCATCGGGCGACCAAAGGGGATGAAATTCCTGATAGGGACCAAAAGCAAGTCGGCGCGGTTTGGCGCTGCCATCGGACGGCACAATCCAAATATCACGATCTAACGAATCGGCGATATTTAACGTGATCGCTTTTCGTTCATCAAAGGCAATCCATTTACCGTCCGGTGAAAATTGCGGATTAGAAATTCCGCTTATGGGCGCCAGCTTTTCCGGCGTGATTAACAGCTTGCTGCCTGCTATCGCAACTGTATAAAATATAACGATAGCAATAAATAGGGTTATTTTGGTATTCATTAATTTTTTTTACCTTGCATCCGATTTTTCTAAATTCAATTAGGATTTTTCCGCGCATAATAAAACATCATATAATATAACAATCAGAACTGAAAAATATCACGGTAATCCAATGGCAACGAATTAAAATTATTTCCATATATTTAAAACCGGCAGGTATAAAATATACTTTATACCCGCTGTGTTTTTCAATTTACTTAATCAACAACATACGTTTTACAGAGCTAAAATTACCGGCTTTAATTTGATAAAAATAGATACCGCTCGATAATTTTGAGGCATCAAATACAATATTATGATATCCGGCCTGCACATACCTATCTATTAGCGTTTTTACCTTTTCTCCGTTTATATCATAAACGGTTATTTTAACTTGCGAATCTTTCGGTAAATCGTATAGAATTGTCGTGCTCGGATTAAATGGATTTGGATAATTATTATGCAAAGCAAATTTTTTCGGAAGATGCGAATCTCTCGAATTAAAGGCGTTTCCTGCTATTTTTGAAGCGCCGCCAACTTTTTTAGCTACAATACGATCAACATATATATTATTGGCGCCTTCTCCGCAGCTAAACCAAACATCCGCGCCCGTTTGATACTTAACCGGCATTTCAGGAAATTGATAAACATGATATTGACCATCTTGTAAATCGGCTACTGTTGGACTTATCCACGATCCCGGTTCTGTTCCGATATTAATGGCTACAGTGTTCGGATTAACTCCGGATTTAACATCAGCACGTACATAGGCATATAAATCCCAATCCGGTCCGGGTGGAAGCATATCTAATTTCAATGTAATTGCCCATTCCTGATTATCAAGCTTAGCGGCGCCATGATCAGAGGCTAAATCGTCTTGAGCCAAAACGGCGCCGCAGCATATTGAAAAATCCAAATCTTGAAAATCGATCCATTCATCATTTTCGGAAACGATATCCGGATCAGCAGGATAGACTCGATCAATATCCATCGCCGCAAGAAGCGAGCTTAAGGAGGCGTCTTCACTGTAATTTTCGTCAATATGCGCTTCCGAACAATATTGTTCAAAACGCGAACGACGAGAAGCATCATGTATCCATGTTTTGCCGGCTTCTTGAGCATCGCGTTCATATAAATGCTCGCGTAATAATATGGTCATATCAACACCAAGGCGGACATCGTGGACGTGTTTACTATATTCACCGCTTGCCGCTGCGTCAGCCGAAGCCATCAAATTATCGGCTTGTTGAATAAAATCAAGGTTTAAATAATCCGAAGTTATACGCTGCTTTGAACTTATTCTATCGCCGCTATTAACAAATGATTGATGCAAAAGATCAATATATTGTTTGATATACGTTGAAGCCGGCCCGTAATATCCGTCGCAGAAATCTTCTACCAAAGCATGATAATCTTGATTGGGATTCCATAACAATCGAGCCGCAACCCAGGCGCGCAATTCGGCAAACTCTCCGCCTTCCGTATTATAAGAGCCTTGACCAAAATAGGATCGCATTGCGTCTATTGACGCAAAATATTGAATATTCTCACACATGGGATAAATATTAGGCCAAGGTTGTAAATAGTTTTGAAAATTCGTTATATAATCCCACACACCCATTGTAGAAGCTATATCTTTCCACCCGTTAAATGCGGCGGCGGCTTGCGGATTATGCGTTGCATCATTATACGCATAGCCGAAATTGGCTTCTATCGGAGCCGCTTCTATCATTACATAATCGGGAATTGTCATACCCGTAGGCGGATCAAAACTCCACTGATACGCATAGGTGCTTAAATGCGCGTTAGGATGCTCCTGTCTAATACGCTGGGCTACATCGATAACCATATCCACAACAGGAGCTGATAATTTGCCGCCGTGAGCATCCGCAAAGGCTTGACTATCTTCATCCGGTTCCCAACCGTTATCTTCCTGAGAAAATGAATACCAGCGAACTATACTTTCGGTATTTAAAAAATTGTTATAATATGAAGCCGCTTGGGACCTTGCCCCCTCGCTCATCATTAAAATTTGTCCGCCATTATGATACACATCGCTTACTATATCCTTAAAATTTGCGCCTCCGGCGGGCCCGTCTTCCGACCAAGTATCAATATCTGGATCATATTCCAGATATTGCCGGTGAGTGTCCCAACGATTGCCGTTCAATAAGTTATGCGCTCTGTAGTACCCGTCTTCCGAATCGCGATTAAATATTTCACGATATGTAAATCGAGGGTTTTGCAAATCATTCACAACCGGAACGGATATTGTGCTATTTGAAGGCGTAACGCTGAATTCGGGAGAATACCAACGCATGCCGAGATATTTATCGAGAAAATGATACACCCCATACATCGTACCGCGATCAATAGCGCCAACAATGTATAAATTATTATTATAAACAATGATGCGAAAACCATCATCTTTTATCTCGTCAATCTTTATTATATCCGGAATCGCTTCAACAAGCGGATTATTTCGCCCTACAACTATTAAATTCCCGTTTACGCTCGAATCATTGGTAGCGGGCATTGACGAACCAGCTATGGCATCTATGGTCATCCCCAATTCCAAGGCGGAATGATCTACAATATTGCCCTCTCTTTTTCCATAATATATCGTATATTGAGCGACGCCGTTACTAACCAAAACAATATTATCGCTCGCTCCCGAATTTACCGTAACCGTAGCCGTATTACTTGTGACGCTACCGTAACCATTGGTTACCACGCAGTAGTATTCATTACCGTTATCTGAAAGGCTTAAAGAAGGCGTCGTATAACTTGAAGATTGCGCGCCACTTATGACGCTGCCGTTCAAATACCATTGATATGTCAAGGGAGCAGTACCGCTTGCCGTTATGCTGAATGTCGCGCTTTCTCCTTCGTTTTTTGTTTTCGATTGCGGTTGAACGCTGATGACAGGCGATTGTGCCGACGAAGCGTCTGATGTATAACTAAACACATATTGGGCATTGTCCAAATCGTCCGGCGCAACATCATTATTCCACCCATCCGTCGGATCTTCACTGAATACTATAACGCCCGTCGATTCGTTCTCGCTCGCCGTCTCCCCAATGGCGGCGCGCGGTATGGCAACCTCTATAATATTGTCGGAAGAATTCCGTGCAATGCTGCATTGATACCCGCTTACTTCTACCCAAGTATCGGCCATACCGTCCGATCCCGTATATTGAAGTATACCGTATTCTTGCGTTACTTCGTAACCGGGATTGCCGTGCGGATCGGTTATATTAATATAATAATCGCCGCCACAAACCCAACTGCCATAAGTAAACCCCGTTGAATTACTCAAATCCGTATCCAAATATAACCGTATCAATGCTTTATTTCCGTCGCCGTCAATTTTATTATCCAAATCCGATAAATGACCGGTTTCATTAATATCAATACGAACATATAAATTATTATTATCATTGGTTATAAAAATATCCTTTATATCTAAGGATGCGCTTATTTCTCCCGTGGACTCTATCCAATTCGGATCAACATCAACCTGCATGGAATCATTCCAATCGTTTATGTTACCGTCAACGGCAATAGATGTTTGCGTATATCCTATTGTAAAATAGAAAGTTATTAACGCAAAGCTAATAATAAAAAATAATGACCTTTTCTGCATAGTTATATCTCCTCATTTTATAAAGAATCAAAACAAATTTTTAATTTGACTTTTTTGTTGTACCTCTTGAAGCCAGGACTATCCATTCTTTTATCCTCCTCTTTTGATATATACATGATTAATTAAATTGAACTTCAATTATTTAATCCGAAATTAAAACAAGACTTCCGCAAATAAAGCGCCAATTCCATTTTATTCTGTTTTGACGGCAATAATTCTATCCACATAAATAAATTTTGCGCCTTCTCCGCAACTAAACCATATATCGCTTCCCGTTTGATAAACTGCCGGTTTTGCGGACAATTTAAAAATGTGATAGCTGCCGTCATCTACTTCAGAAACTTTGACATTTTTGTCCCAATAGGGATAAATCCCCATATTTATCGCTATCTCATCTGATTTAGTTCCCTTTTTTACATCGGCACGTACCAAGGCATACAAATTCCATTTACCCTCAGGCGGAAGCATGTCAAGTTTCATACCGATTGCCCATTCTTTATTATTAAGAGCAGCCGCGCCGTTATCGGAAGCAGTAGCGTCCTCAACCAATTTTGCGCCGCAGCATAAAGAAAAATCCAAATCCTGATAGTCAATCCACTTCACAGCAGCGTTAATACCTATACTCTTCGGGAAAGCTGGATTTTTCCTTTTTATATCCATAGCGACTTGTAAAGATTCGATTGTTCCGTCTTCGCCGTAATCGCTTATTCCGGCTTCTTTAATATATCGATCAAACCGCAAACGTCTTTGAGGGTCATCTATCCAGGATATTCCTCTCTTTTTCGCTTGAGCTTTATAGGAATGTTCACGCAATAATATGGTCATATCCACACCTATACGAACTTCGTGTACATGTTTTATAAAAACGTCATTATCGTAAACAGCCGCTTCGGCTTCCGACATTAAACTATCGGCTTTCATGATAAAATCAATGTTCAAATAATCGGATGTGATACGTTGCTTGGAACTTATTCTATCGGCGCTATTTATAAACGATTGGTGCAAAAGATCAATATATTGTAAAATAAACTTAGATGCGGGGCCATAATAACCATGACAAAATTCCTTAATTAACGCGCGATAATCTTCTTTCGGATTCCACAACAAGCGCGCGGCGACCCAAGCGCGAAGTTCTGCAAATTCAGCCCCTTTCGTATTATAGGCGCCTTCCCCAAAGTAGGAGCGTATCCCCGTAAGACTGGCAAAATATTTTATATTTTCACACATCGGATAAATGTTAGGCAACGGCTGCAAGTAATTTTGGAAATTGGTAATATAATCCCAAACGCCCAAACTGGAAGCAACTTGATTCCACCCGTCAAAGGCTGACTTAATTTCTTCATTGTGAAACGCATCATTATACGGATAGCCGAAATCAGCTTCAATCGGAGCTATTTCCACCATCACAAACGGCGGAACGGTCAATTTTTTAGGAGGGGGAAAACTCCACTGATAGGCATCGGTGCTTAAATGTGCCTTAGGATATATTTTTCGCACCCTGTGCGCCACATCGCTTACCATATCCACAACGGGAGCGGATAATGCCCCTCCATGAGCGGCAGCAAAAGCCTTACTCAACGAATCCGGCTGCCAACCGCGATCTTCCTGAGACAGCGCATACCAACGTTTATCGCCTTCCTTTTTTATTAAATTGATAAAATAATCCGCCGCTTCTTTACGAGCTCCGTTTTCCATCATCATTACTTGACCGCCGTAATGATATTTTTTACTGATAATATCTTCCATATTATGACCGCTTGCCGGGCCATCGCTATACCAATTGTCTATTTCCGACGGGTATTGTAGATGTTGACGATGCGTGTCCCATCTATTGCCGTTCAATCTATTATGTTGCCTAAAATAAGCGTCATCCGTATCACCGCTGAAAATTTCTCGATAAGCAAAACGAGGATTTTGAAGATCATTTGTTATTGTAACGATTAAACTCTTTTCAGCAGGAAGATACTCAAATTCCGGTGAATACCAGCGAACACCGATATACTTATCAAGTAAATAATATACCCCGTTCAGGACGCCCCGATCTATGGCGCCTACAATAAACAAATTCTTATTATGCCTTATAATGCGAAAGCCGTCGTCTCTTATAGCATCGAAATTCATTTGATCGGCTATTTTTGCAACCAGAGGATTATTTTTTCCAATTATAATGAGGTTATCACTACTCTCCGGCGAAGATGTTATTTTTATATTCGATCCGGTGATTTTATCAATTTTTTCTTTAAG
>CAYRJN010000089.1:0-15192 GCA_964424545.1 uncultured Calditrichaceae bacterium | reverse complement strand
ATGGCCAGATTCATATCCACATGCATTAAATAGGATAATCCGGCGGTAAGAGCCGCCCCGGAAATGAGAAGAACAAGCACAAGATAATAATATTTCAAACTACTCGCTTTTGAGACATTTAACAGCGACGGCCCCGCCTGCAGACCGATAGAATAAATAAATAAAACCAGACCGAAAGTCTGAAAATCGTTATTGAGCGTAAACCCGAAATGGCCGAACAGCATAGCAACAAACAAAATACCCGAGCTTTCCAATGAAATCCCGAAGGCCCTTATTCGTCCCAAAATAAATCCGAGTGTTATTATTACAAACAAAAGAAATATCTGATGTTGTTGTAAATATTCAAAGAAGTGCATAAGTCCTCTTTTTTGATTTAATTATTCGTTTTTAAAAGAGGTAATTTACGTAAAAACATCAAAATAATAAAGATTTTTAACACACGCGGAAGAATTTGGAAAGAACTATTTTTCACCTATAAATTTTGTATTATTTTTACATAGCGCTTGGAAAAAGATTGACGAAAAACCAATGTACCGGGATGTTTTTTGATGCTATTTTCATGTAGCGGTAAAAAAAATATTCTTTTATAATTCGAAAAGCCTATACGGCATGACGGAAGGTTATGGTAAAATAGCAAATTGTACCGTTGATTTGAAAGATTTTTATATGATTAAGGAATTGAATACCGTCAAAACGTACGCTTTTTTATAACCATGTTGCGTCAAATAAAACATTCTCAAACGCATACTTTTCACACGCCGATATTTATGTTCCTTGAATGACGCATATTATGCTTTCAACAGCGTCATAAAGCTGCCCATATCTTTTTCATTTTCAATATCCATAATGGCCTCAACGATGCGATTGCGTTTTTCTTGTCCGACAAGCGGCAGTACCATAGCGTCAAACTTCTTGAGCAACGTGGCGTCGTCCATCGGTTCCCGATAATCGCCGAGCGGATAATCCAGCGTAATTTCAAACGATTTACCCTGCCTGGTAATGATCTCAGCGCCTGCCTGTTTTAATAGGGGAAATGTTTTTTCAAATTCAGGATCGGCCGTTACTTTTATTTTGGGTAAAAAAGAACGGATTTCTTTATTCCAAATCTTTTCTTGCGAAAACGAAGCGGGCGTTACGGCGCCGTCGACAATAGAAACGGCAAGGCAATAAGGCAAACTATGATCGGCCGTCTCTCGCGTTTGCGGATCGTATTTGGAAGGATCGGAAAGAATATCCGCGGCGCGTGCCACCGTGCGTATAACCACGTCTTCTATATCTTCTTTGGCAATATTATTATCGCGCATTAATTTAATAACGGCGGTCATGGGCGTATGGGTCAGCGCTTCCGTGGGAAAGGCCTTCATCGAACAACGGTTAATACGAAAATCTTCCGCAAAGCCCTCCGTTAAAATATTTAATTCAAAACCTCCACCAAGCGCCTCGCTTAAGCCTTCTTTACCGTCAATTACATGCAACGGCCCCTCGTAGCCGCGCTGTGCTAATAAGGCGGCCCGCAATCCGCTCTGCACGGCCATGGGGTCAACAGTATTTTTCATCATGGTTAAGTTGCCGGCTGTTACCGCCCCAAGGGTCAAATTATGGCTGCCGGAAATTCCAGCCGCCATGGCCATCTCTTCGGCGGTAAGTCCCAAAATTTTTCCCGCGGCAAAAGGTGAAGCATATTGCGTTAGAGTAGCATGATGCCATTTGCGTTCCCTTACGCCCGGCTTGGCAAATTCACACAAACGCATCTCCCATTCATAAGCGATGATCATAGCCGTTAAAAAATCTTTACCCGATTTATGCAGATACTCGGCCGGAGCAAGCGCAGCGGGGATCAAATCGCTGGGATGCGAGGGGTCTTCTTCCCAGTATAAATCATTATAATCGAGAGCGCGAATCATCAATGAATTGAGCAGCGCTTGCGAAAGCATTGGCAGCTTCTGCACCGAATTAAATACGGTTGCCTGCTCTGCCCCGCCCATTTCATTGTAAAAATCCAACATAATTTTAACATCGTGCGTTTGACTGCCACCGAAAGCGCAGCCGATAGAATCTAATAAAAAGCGTTTGGCCGTTTCAACGGTATTTTTATCAAATTGATCGTATTGTAAACTTGCGCTTAAACGTCCCATTTTTTGGGTTACGGTTTCCAAATTTCACCTCGTTTAATGATTTTCGGTCTTTGAAATACACCTTATTGATTTTATTTCATAATATCGAAATTTCAAAAAAATAACAAATTTCAAACATTTTTAATATTATTTTAAACCTTGTTTTACTATTTTAGATTAAGTTTTAAATATTTATTGTATACGCTCTATTTCAGTTTGTCCGATTAAATTGACAATGATAAATAATAGTGTATCATACAATTATTTCAACATGTGCGCCCCTGTTGTCATACCTGCATGTTTTAAGCGGGAAGCTAAATCTTCCTATTCATGATTCAGATTCCTACTTGCGCAGGAACAACAATGGTGACAATTTTCTAACAACTCCGCGTCATCATCTTTATCATTATGCGATTCATCGAAAAATGACCAATTGACGATTCTACCCGTATTTTTTCATTAATCACTTTGCGAAGCTATGTTCTAAGATTTCGCAAAACTAAGTTTGATATTGGAAATTCATCCTTAGGGAACCGGCACATATTAATTTTTACAAATTTTTGGCTACCTCCTCTGCCACTTCCAGCGTCGTATTATTTCCGCCCATGTCGTAGGTTTTTACTTTACCCTCTTTTATTACCAAGGCGACGGAATCTTCAAGGCGCTTGGCCATTTCGTTTTCGCCTAACCAATCCAACATCAATTTTGAGGTTAACAGCATGGCAATGGGATTAACTTTATATTGACCGGCATATTTTGGCGCGGAACCGTGAGTCGGTTCGAACACGGCGTAATTATCGCCCATATTGGCGCTGGAAGCAAAACCCAATCCGCCTACAAGCTGAGCGGCCAAATCGGATATTATATCGCCGAACATATTTTCCGCCACCAGCACATCATAATCAAAAGGATTTTTTAACAACCACATGGTTTGGGCATCAATATTGGTCTCCCATAATGGAATATCTGGATAATTTTTAGCCACTTCGCGCGCCGTGCGCACCATTAAACCGCCCGTTTCACGCAATACATTGGGTTTATCCACAACCGTAACCGATTTGCGATTATATTTTTCGGCAAATTCAAAGGCTTGTGTAACGATATTGCGGCACATTTGGCGGCTCATTATGCGCGTTGACATAGCCAAATTTTCCAAACCGTATTTTTCAAATTTTTTCATTTTGGGATGATTATCGCTCAATACCGTAAACACCGTTTCGGGGATAGGATGAAATTCAACTCCGCCGTACATGCCTTCGGTATTCTCGCGGAAAATAACCAAATCAATCCCCTCTTTAAAGTTTAAGGGATTGCCCGAATAAGCCTTGCAGGGACGCATATTGGTATGCAGATTAAACTCTTGACGTAAACGCACGATGGGAGAAAAATAGACAAAGCCTTTATCTTTCAAACCCTCATCTAACTCTTCAATAGCCTCTTCTTTGGGTTTAGAGGTAATCGCTCCGAAAAGCGCACAATCGGTTTCTTTCATCATATCAATTGTTCGTTGAGGCAAGGGATCGCCCTCGTGACGCCAAATTTCCCATCCGATGTCCCCATGAATATAATCGGCGTCTAATTTTAGAGCGTCCAAAACAATTTTCGCCGCTTCCATGACGTCGTTGCCCACGCCGTCGCCCGGCAGCCAGGCTATTTTATATTGTGACATAAATTCTCCTTTTCTTTATTTTTATATTTCAAAAGCAAGTTTAATCTTTTGGAATATTTCAAAGTAAAGTAATTTCCGGTTCTTTCTCGTTTTGTGCGGATGGCATGTTTTCCTTCATTGAATATTTGGATTAATAAGTTCAAATTTCAAATCACCGATAACGAGATAGGCGATTATTTTAAAATTTCTGGTAGTCTTGTATCCTCTTGCCTTTAGCCTTGCGGGAATTAATGATTGAGTTTAATCCCTCTAAATATCCCATTATGAATACGGCTCTCAAATCAAGCCAAAATTCCATCCCGGTGTCTTCGGATTGTTTACGCCGCATGTTTTATTAGTTCAAGTCCGTTATGAATCGCCTGAAAATACCACTTTATAAGAACTTGTTCAAAATCATATTTATTTTGAGTATAGTAAATTTCTTGAAAATTTTCTATTATGTGCGTTTCTTTACATAGCTGTAAAATAAGCGCGTCAAATAAATTTGCTTACATTGGGAGCTTCCTTCTTGAAATGAGTTATTGTTTTATTGTCATAAATATTGAATTTCTACATTCATCTAAAACAGATCAAATTTTTATTTACCCACACAAAACGATAAAGCGCCCTATTTTAATTGTCCTATTATATCAAACAATGACGATGCCAACTTTTTCATTAATCACTTTCCGAAGCTATGTTCTATCTACGTCTATACTCCTCGATGCTCCAATATACCTTTATCGTTAAGATCGGCGCGACGCAACAAATAAGCAAAAAGCAAACCGAGAGCGCCGAGAGAGGCAAACATCAACATACTTGCCGTATAATTATGCGTTGTATCGCGCAGTAGACCGTTGAGATATGGGAATAAGGCCAAACCGATATTTTGAATAAAAGTTATGATGCCGAACGCGGTACCCACCTGTTCCTTAGGCACGATAAGTGGAACGGACGGCCACATAGCGGCCGGAACCAACACAAAAGCAGCGCCGAGAGCGATCATTGCATAAGCAGGATAGAGTTGTGTGAAGCCCAGCATCAGATAAGCGGGAATCATCAAAACGGAACCGACCAGCATTAAGCTGGCGCGCTTGCCGAATTTATCCACCAAATGCCCGGCAAAAGGCGCAAAAATCATCGAAGCGAAAATGATAATGGATGATATGCCGCCCGCCGTATTAAACATATTAAAAAAATTGGAGAAGACTTGACGCATAAAGCTTCCGGACGAGTCGATTACGCGCGGAATATTCCATTTATCTGCAAAAAAATCGGTAGATAAAGCGGTAAATGGGAAAATAGCGGAATAGAAAAGGACACAAAGCATGGCGATATACCAAAAGGAAATTTTAAATTTTTTAAGATCTTTCAAAACGATTTTTTCTTCGGCGCCTTCGTCTTCAAGCGAGAGAGCTTGTTCTCCTTTTTTGTCCATTAAAATATAAAAAATATTGGATAGCAGAGAAAGCAGGCAAAACAGAGATGCGGCAATCAGCGCGTAACGATAATCGCCGAAATGGCTGCTGATGAGCTCGCCCGTATTAAAACTGAACAGGGTGCCCAAACGACTTACGGTTAAAGCAATACCGAACGACAGCGCTAATTCTTTTCCTTTAAACCAGCGTGAAAGCATGGCGCTTTGAGCAACCACCAACGGTTCCGAACCCGCCCCGAAAATAAAGCGACCGATAAAAACAATCGTTAAATTATTGCCGAATGCTACCAAAACAGAGCCGATCAATACAAGCAGAGAAAAAATCATACTGGCTTTACGCGTTCCCAGTTTATCGATCAAAAAACCGCCGATTAAGACCGAAATGATGGCGGCGATGCTATAAATTGTGTAAAACCCCCCGACCATACCCCGCGAGGCGCCCAGTTCTTCTACCAATGTAGGCGCAATGGCGCCGATGATATCATAGGCGAAATAACTGCCGAAAGTTAACATGGAAATAAAAAAAAGTATGGTAAAACGGTATGCTTTGGATGATGGTTTAAAGGTTAAATTCATAATTTCCCGTCCCGTTGTGTTGGCTTTTTAATACATAAAGAAATAATATGCCTAATTTTTTTGATAAATGAAAGAGAAAAAACGTCCTATTGCATTTTTTATTAAAATATTTGATTTGGTCGATAATCATTGTATTATTAAATTGTTGTTCAATTAAATGCATATTGTTTCTATGTTTTTATGCCGAGATCATAATATGCCGAAGGAGAAAAACGGGTGACTTTAACAAGAAGAGAATTTGTAAAAACCAATGCGACGGCGGCCGCGGCGCTTGCCGTAAGTTCTTTGGGGATTAATATCGTCAGCGGCAAGGAGAACGAGCATGTTGTCCGTATCGGTGTGGTTGGCACGGGAAATCGGGGAAGATCATTGTTAAGAATATTGCTTACTTTGGATAATGTGGAAGTTCCGGCTCTATGCGATATTAACAAAGAGCATTTGGATTTGGCTGTAAAAAATATGACGGAAGCGGGAAAGAAAAAACCGGAGACATACGGCAAAGACGAATATGATTTTAAAAATTTAATGGACAGAGATGATTTGGATGCCGTAATTATTGCCACCTATTGGGAATGGCATACGCCGATGGCTGTTTATGCCATGAAAGCGGGTAAATACGCGGCAACCGAAGTACCGGCGGCTTACACATTAGATGAGTGCTGGGAATTGGTAAATACGCATGAGGAAACAGGCATGCCGTGTATGATGCTGGAAAATTGGAGTTTCCGTCGGGACAATCTTGCTGTTTTGAATATGATTCGTCAGGGTTTGCTCGGTAAGATTGTTCATGCTCATTGCGCTCACTCGCATGATTGTATTGATCACTGGTTTTTTGACAAAGAGACGGGTATGGACCGCTGGCCCGCAAAATATTTACTCAATCATAATCGAGATCAATATCCTACGCATCAGGTTGGCCCCATAATCAGCTGGTTAGATATTGGTTGCGGAGATTATTACGATTATCTTACATCCACGGCAACAGATAGTATCGCTATTAATGAATATTTCTTGGAACGTTTCGGCTCCGATCATCCCAATGCTAAAAGAAAGTATGCTCAGGGTGATATTGTAACGACGGTCGTGCGTACTAAAAAGGGTAAAAGTATCGTAATTAATTATGATATGCAGCTTCCGCGGCCTTATGATAATCGCTGGATGGTTCAGGGGACGCGAGGCATTTATAATGAACAGCGCAATGCCGTGTATCTAAAAAATATCAGCCCTAAATATCATCAATGGGAACCTTTTGCCCCTTATCAGGAGAAGTATGAAAATACCTGGTGGCAGGCAATGAAGGATAATTCCGGTAATTTTTCACATGGCGGAACGGATTATCTTGAACTGAAACTATTTGTTGAGGCGGTGCGCAATAAAACACAAACGCCTATTGATGTGTATGATTCCGTAATTATGAGCGTGACGGGTCCGCTTTCGGAGATATCGATTGCCAACGGCAGCGCTCCAGTTAAAGTGCCGGATTTTACCAAAGGAAAGTGGGAGACAAAAAAACCTTCTTTTGCCGTATTATAAAAATAATAATTCTATGGAGATAATAAATGAATGATTTGTTAAAACAACTGTCTATGTGTATTGAAAGAGGAAAAGTAAATCTGAATTCTCCCTTCCCTGCGGATTTGAAGGGGCGGCTCGGAGCGGACGAACTGACTAAACAGGCCGTTGAAACAGGTATCGCTCCTGAAGACATTTTAAATAAAGCTTTAATGGTTGGTATGAAAAGGATAGGCGATAAATTTGAACAAGGCAAAGCCTTTATTCCCGATATGTTGATTGCGGCTAAAGCGATGAACGCCGCCATGGTTCATTTAAAACCCTTCTTTGAGTCGGGCGAGGTTGAAGCGAAGGGAGATTTTATAATTGGCACCGTCGCCGGCGACTTGCATGATATAGGAAAAAATATTGTGCGCATGGTTTTAACCGGCGGGGGCTGGAATGTTATCGATCTGGGCAGCGATGTAAAAGCGGAAAAATTTATTGAAACTTTGGATAAATATCCCAATGCGCTAATTGGTATGAGCGCCTTGCTCACTACAACAATGATTCAGATGGAACCCATAACCAAAGCTATTAAAAACAAATCACCGCAGACAAAAGTATTTATCGGCGGAGCTCCGGTTAGTCAGAATTACAGCGATAAAATCGGGGCGGACGGCTATTTCCCCGATCCAAACCGCTTTATTCGATATTTATCCGAGCAATATTGATCTTCTACGACTCGTATTAGACGGTTAAGGAACATAGCTTTGCAAATTAATTTATGACGATAATAGCAAACGTCATGGAGGCGTCATTCCCCATTTAACGGAATAATTAAAATGCGGCAAATGACAGTATTTAGACTCCCTCCTAAAACATGCGGGCATGACAAATGAGTTTGATTCTAGATGTGAAGGAAGTTAGGTCTATTGCTGTCATTCTCCGATAAATCGGAGAAATAACAAATTGCACAATATTCTCGAAAAGCGAACGATTTAAACTGTGTTTTGCTTTTAAGATTTATCTCTCGCCTATGTGGGATCAAAATAACAAAAATGTAAAATTACAATAAATATTGAAAATGTCCGAAATATGCTGTTTTTTGAACTCCCTATACAATAAAATAGTTGAACTCCATTATCATGTACGGAAGATTCGAACATACTCTATCTTCTTAAAGCGGCCTTGGTAAATTTTTTATCGGGAATTTTCACATCCATATTGATTGAATCAATAATATATTCCGTACCTTTGCCGCTTGAAAGCATATCTTTAAAGGTGATTTTTTTAGGATACCAGCGGTCTTTCAGACGATAATAATCGAACATTTCCGTCTTTTTTAAAAGCCGACCGCTTTTGGCAAAACGTTCTTCCACCAAGGGCAGCCAATGTTTTTTATCCACCCACAATTTACGTCGATAATAAGTGACACCTTCTTTTTTACTGGTAAGTTCTAAAACGATACAATTAAAATCACGCACTTTTTCCTTACCGATAGTTTCGGCCTTATAATTATCCAATAAGCGCGAATTTTCCGTAATATCTTCGTAAGACAGGTCGGAACCCATTACCGATTGGCGTAGCAGATGTCCCGATATGGTTATAATGCGATCCGTCGGCTCCGGCGTATAGGTCCATATTTTATCTTTGATTTTTAACATTCGTTTACCTTTTTCGCGGGGCGGTTTCAAGTATTCTATAAAACTTTTATCTTTACCCTTAACCCAGCTTTTTGCTTCAATAGTGCGCGTTCCGCTGCGGCTGTGAATTATCATACGCGTTTTTAATTCCGCCTGATCAATAACCAAATTATGATCAATCTTTTTTAAAATGTCCGTCGCCGTTAACTTTTGAGCGTAACCGACGTTTAACGCCGTAAATACAAACAGTATTGCAAAATATTTCATGTTTCCAACTCCTTAAATAAAGATGCCGTTTGACGCTTAAACACACCGATACCGGCAATGGCCGTTCCGAATATATTTGATAAAATTCCTGGAAACAGACCAATATAAAAACTAACCGCTGTAATACGGGCGCGGATAACGTTATGCACCATTAACGATGAATTTTTAAACGACCCGCTGATATCAATTCCGATCTCCTGAAAATAATAGGCCACAAGCAAACCGAAAGCGACGCCGATAAGCGATCCGACAATTCCGACCACTACCGATTCCATAATTAATGTCCCGTAAATATGGCTTTTTGATTCGCCGATGGCCAGACGCACGCCGATTTCTCCGTAACGTCTGATACCGGCCATTAATCCGCTGTTCCACAGAACGATACCCATGGAAATTACAAAAATCAGAACCACTAAAAATCCGGCGGAACGGGCGAATTTAAGATAGTCCCCCAATCCGTTTTGCTGCTCCAATGTAACGGCTATTAACGAAAAAGATTTATCGGTATTTTTATTTTTACGGTTAAAATCATTGCAGATTTCGGAAGATCGTTCTGAATCATAGAGCATATTTTTAGCGTAACCGACGATCTCTCCAGCTCCGTTATCCATATCCAAAGCATATTGCGCATCGCCGATATCCACAATCATCGCTCCTCTATCCATCGGCGCCATACCGAAAGTAACCGTGCCGGCAACTATAAAATTTTGCACGGCCATTGCGCCGTTAGCGGTTGCTCCGATTAATGTTCCCACATCTCCGGGGTTGACGCCTTGTTTAAGGGCGAATTCATCGCTTAATAAAATCTCGTACGGTTTCTGCGGCATTCTTCCTCTTACCACGGACTCTTCTAAACGCCAACGCTGAGATTCATGAGAATCATTAGAAAAAAGATCGATGGCAAAGCCTATTACCGGCCCCTGAGTTCGCGTCTCTCCGTTTTCATCGGGGAAGTCCAATAAACCGCCGAATTTGATGCGCGGCGTCCAATCATAATCGGGATACCTCGCGCGCAACGATGCAACTACGCTGTCCACGTTAACAATTCCCAGATCATTAGGAATTTGAGATGCGATTTCGTAGTAAGCCCGCGTCATTATTTTTACATGCCCCGTATCGAAACGGGCATTCCCGTCGATCATTTCATTAAACACGCCCATCATCCATGAGTAGAGCAGCGTTGTAAGAAATACGCCGATGGCTACAACCAAAACGGGAAAAAGGCTGCGTTTCTTATCGCGCATCAGGCCTTTAATTAAAAATTTTATCATTTATTTCACCAATCAAAAACCGAATATCCAATTGCCATTGTCCAAATTTTTTACTTCATCATTCATGCTATTTTCCCTTTCAGCGCTTCCGTGGGTTTTAATGCGGAAATTTTACGAACCGGCAGATAACTGACTATTACAACGCTAATCAGCAAAATTATGGTTGTGGAAATCACCAAAACGAAACCATATACCGGATACAAAACGGGGCTAAAAGCCATACCCGTTTGACGGCTGATATCAAGTAGAGCGATACCATGACGCGCTGTGTAAATTAAAAGCGGCGTCCCGTAAAGCGCCCCGACAATCAACGCCAAAAACCCGTTCATCACGCCTTCCAACGTAAAAAGAGCAACGAGATTACGGCGCGTCATTCCGAGAGCCATCATGGTACCCATCTCTTTGCGCCGTCGAAATACCGATAACACCTGTGTATCGAAAATGGAAAGCAAAGCCAGACTCAAAAGCAAAATATACATCATGTAAGATGACGCTTTTTTATTGCGGATAAATCGTTTTATCTCTTTTAATAAATAATCCTGATTGCGAAAAACCCATTGCGACGTATCGGCGGGAATATTTTTCAATTCTCTGTCCATAACGATCAAAGTCGCTTGTCCGGGCATAGCGCTCATTTTCCACAATCTTTCCAAAGGAATCCAAACTTGTCCGACATCAACCGTTTGCACATTGGTATTCATAATATAAACAATTTTAAGATCGGTTGCGTCAAAAACCCCATTGACGTCTCTCCATCTTAACGTTACGTAATCGCCTCGTTTTAAACCGGTATTATGCGCCATTTGCGAGCCGATTAAGGCGGGGACGGCATCGGGTAAAGAATCCGGCCATAAAACATTTGTGGGAAGCCGAAGAACTTTCTGGTGCGGATCAATACCCTTAACGCGGATATTATGAATACGGCCTTTGGGAAAAACGGAACCGGAAACAATCAGGATCGGCGCCGCTTTACCCCTTTTAATCAATTTTTTTAATGCTTCTGGAATAGGAGCGTGCGCATCCCCAAGAGTCAATGGATCATAAGGGTCATAATTTTTTTGCCAAAACACGCCGCCCCCGATTTCCATATTTATGGTGGAACGCATCACATCGCGGGCGATACCGTCGTATAACCCCTGCATCCAAATAATCAACACAAAAGCCAGTGATAAAACAAAAACATTAAGCCATGTGCGTAATCCCGCGTGTGTAATGTTACGATAGGCCAGTTTAATAAGCAGTCTCATTTTATCGCTCCGCTGTCGTCGCTTATTCTGCCGTCGGTTAAAGTGATTTTTCGTTTTAAATAGCTGATTACTTTAGTGTCATGCGTGGCAAAAAGGAAAGTAGTATTTAATTCTTCGTTTAATTTTTTCATCATTTTTAAAATATTATGCGAATTCTCCGAATCCAGATTGGCGGTCGGTTCGTCGGCCAGCACCAATTTAGGCCGTTTGACCATAGCGCGCGCAATGGCCACCCGTTGCGCTTCTCCGCCGGAAAGCTGCGCCGGACGGGAGTTTACCTTATCCGTTAAACCAACCCATTCAAGGGATTTCATCACCTCTTTTTTGCGCTCATCATCGCCGCGTCGCAACAGCAGCAAAGGGAATTCCACGTTTTCGTAAACCGTATAAGCCGGTAATAAATTATAAGTTTGAAAGATAAAACCGAGATACTGATTCCTAAGCTTAGCGGCCTCTTTCTGCGTCATATTTTCAACATGCCTGCCGAGCACAACAGCGCTGCCCTGCGTGGGATTATCCAACGCGCCGATAATATTTAACAAGGTTGTTTTTCCCGAACCCGACGGCCCCACCAATCCTGCAAACTCGCCTTCGGAAAATATCACATTAATGTCCTTTAATGCACGAAAATATCCGCCGCCCATAGGATAATCCTTGATTAGATTTTTTATTTCTATAAGGGATTTCTTTTCCATTTTTACTTTCCTTTATTTCATCTTTCAAAAACGAATACCCAAGCGACAAATGTCCAAATTTTTATTCTTCAATATTCATTATCGGATATTCATACAAATTAATAAAAATCCGCTTATTAATTGGAGATATCCGGCCCCAATTTCGTCGTGATTAAAACGACAGGCCACGCATTAGTTAGAATAATAACAAACTGCCTCTCATTAGGAGCGGAACAAGGTGGAGCGCGGCAATCCTTAGCCGCCTTTGACGGGATTGTCACGCTCCTGCGTCGCTTGCCATGACAATACGGATTTGCTCTTCCCCTTTTTCAAGGAAAATGACCGTAAATAGGATTAAATATCTCTCCTTTATCACTATTAACCGCCGATTACCCCAGACTCCTTTTACGCCTGCTATTCAAATGTTCTTTACTTCACCATTCGATATTCTAATAATAGTACATTACCATAAATTGCGCTCCGTATCCGCGTTTGGGAAGATGCAAAGCGTTATTGTTGCCGCTGTATTCTCCTTGAGGATAATAAAACAAGTTCAAATTAAAAGCAAAATTATCATAGGTTCGTTGCCAGCTTAGAAACTGGTAAAACTCATTTTCGTCCCAATTAAAATAGGTTATGGAAGAGATCGTATCGAATATGCCGAAGGGATACATCACACTAAGCGCTGTTGTTTTATCATCTTCATCGCTATCGGCAAACTCTTTTGACAATTGTATCAGCATATGTTCGGCAATAACATAAAGTCCGTTGCCCACGGAAAAGGTATAATCTGCGCCGAGCGTCAGCATTTTTTGCCATTGATAAGGAAGTAAATCAAGATCAGCATATTTTGCAACCGCTTCATACCACACGCCCGCGCCGAGATCCCAGCGACCGTCAAGGGCATAGCGATTCTCATTAAATTGTTTATTAAAACGGTTAAACAGGTTCAAGTTTACTTCGCGATGATGATACGTTACGGCGCTTTCTCCGCCGAGTAAAGGAAACTGGAAACGCCCGCCGTATTCAATATTACCTTTCACCGAAGGCAGCCGCTCCCAACCGCGAGTTTTATCCTCCCCGTGAACGCCCCACAGCCAAACATTAGCGTTATTTAAAAAGAAATATCGGAAGAGCGCCGCATAAACGCCGTCGGTCATTTTTAAAGGATCGCGAGGATCAATACTATCGAACCATCTGAGCGGACGCAATATTTTAGCCGGCCCGAATTCAATCTTTTGCAGACCGATACGAAAATCCATTTGATCGTCTGCATAACGCAGTTTGAGACGGTATAATTTTAAATCATAATTGAGCGTATCGAAATCGGATGAAAGATAGGCGTTGAATGAAGCGAAAAGGTCAAGGCTGTTGTCATTAAAAACGGATTGAGAATAGTTGAATTCCGGAATGGCGCGAATGCCGATATTTTTTTCATATAAACTTTCATTATAGGATCCGTCCGCCCAAGCGGCGACCAATCCTTTAGCGCTAAACTCGCCGGCCGAAAGTTCACTTAAAAATACGATTAATAAAACGATAAATAATACACGGCTTTTCATATCTTTTTCTTTGTATTAAAATCATCAGCCCGTATCGGGCGGCCTTGTTGACAACGGATCGATTCCATTGCTGAAAATATCCGCTGTAAATTTTTTTACAGTTCATATTATATTTAAAAACATTATGGCGATCCTATCGATCAGCGGCTGTTTTCTTGGCTAAAATCGTATGAAATTCTTTTAAACAACCATTGTACGAAAAACAACGCCACAAACCGTAACAAAAAGAAAAAACGCCGTTTCATAGAACGATTTCTTATATATCGATATCTTCCGCCGGACTTTTGATACGATTTAGGGAATAGGACGACACTTGCGTATAAATTTGTGTTGTCTCAAGTCGTTTATGACCAAGGAGTTCTTGGATGTACCTAATATCGTTACCGGCGTCCAACAAGTGCGTCGCAAAACTGTGGCGTAAGGAATGAACCGTTGCATTTTTTCTTATACCGGCCTTTTTTAGAGACGCTTTAAATACGCTTTGAAAACTTTTGGGACTGTAACGACCGCCTTTTTGTCCTTCAAAAATATAGTCTTTCGGTTTATAAAACCTATAATACTTCCGTAATAATTCCAGCGCATTTGCCGACAGCATCACATAGCGATCTTTTTTACCCTTTCCGGTAATAATATGAATTTTCATCCTTGACGAATCGATATCGCCTATTCTTAAATTCAACGCTTCGCCAAGACGCAATCCGGCGGAATAGGTCAAAAGAAACATTGTTTTATGCTTAATATTTTTCGTTACGGCAATGATTTTTTGAATCTCATTTTTTGATAGAACGACCGGCAATTTGCTTGGTTTACGCATTTCAATATTCAATACTTCCGGCGCTTTTTTGCGAAGCGTTTTTACGTATAAATAGCGGATAGACGCAACGACCTGCTTCATCGATGAGAAAGAGTACCGTTTCTCTTTTACGCAATAATGCAGATATTCCTGAATAAGCTGATCGCTGATTTTATCTACTTTACGCGATTGCACGTATTGGAGAAAAAGTTTAAGAGCGGAAGTATAACTTTTTATCGTTTGCTGAGAATAATTTTCAATTTCCAAGGTAGCAATAAAGCTGTCGACAATTTCTTGTTTTTTCATATTTAATTCAATATATTTCGTAGTAAACGAAAGAAAATTTAACATATATTCGCAATAAACGCAATACGTTTATTGGGATGTTAGCGGTAAGCCACGAAGCAGCATTTCTGAAATTATATTACAAAATAGTAAAATTATTTCTTGATTATATGGTTTTTA
>CAYRJN010000088.1:178-15360 GCA_964424545.1 uncultured Calditrichaceae bacterium | reverse complement strand
TTAATAAATTTTATGTTTGCAGAATTAAAAATTGCGCAGAAAAAAAGTCTTTCCATTAAATTGAGTTCGTATCAGTTCTTTTTCTGATACCATATTATCAATTAGACTCCAATGTTCAGCGGATTTTTTTAATAAACTTGCAACGGCGTCTTCACGCATGGGATGAACAGACGTTATACTTAAAATATCTTTTCGTGCGTTACCGCTAAAAGAGAATGCATTGCCTTCGTAACCGGTTAACAGTTCAACTTTATCAACGGCGCTTGAAATTATTTGAAAACCTCGGTTAATGTTAGTAGGCGATGCCGGATTGATATTTTTCTCGGCGGGCGGACGGGTGGGAATGGCTATATAGGCAATTTGGGGATTAATGTATTTAAGAAGAATAGCGATCGCTTCAATTTTTTTTATAGAATCGTTTAATCCATTTATTAACATGGTTTCGGTTGCAAGGATTCCTGTAAAGTTTTGCTTAAACGTTAATATTCCTTTTTTAATATCTTCGAAGTGTACTTTACCATGCGGTCGGTCGATTTTCTCCCAAAGATTTTTGTCGCCTGCGTCAATTTTAAAAGATACCCAGTCGGCTTTTAACAAATCTTTACGTACATCCTCGCGGTAAATTAGAGATGAATTGTTAATTACGGCAATGGGAATATCCAACGATTTCAACAAATCAATAGTTCGACCGAGATTTATATCTAATGTTGGCTCGCCGTCCGGTACAAAGGCAAGATAATCAATGCGTTCGCCTTTTGCCAAAACCTGTTGCACACGTTGCGCAACGGATTTAAAAATTTGTTGTGGCGAATAATAAGAAGCGCGATCAATCTTCATTTTAAGTGTATTGCCTAATTGACAATAGACGCAGGCATAACTGCAAATTTTTGGCGGAATATTATTTATGCCTAAGCTGCGTCCCAATCTTCTGGATGGTACCGGACCGAATGTTATATCCATAGAATATTCCTTGTTAAAAATGATTAATCGGCAAAAGATGTATAGGAAAACTGTTTGTTTTGAATAAGCTTTTCAAGATTGTCGACAATATGCCCCTCTTTGATAATTAAAGTTACTCCGCGTTCCTTAAGACGCTCAATACCATTCTTGCCGATTTTTGCCGCAACAACCACAGAACAATCCTTTATTAGTTCATATACATCCAACGTTTTTAGATGTTGCAGCGTTTTTTCATAAGGATTGGCGCGCGTTTCAAGCAATCGAAAATCGCCTTTATCGTTTATTTCATAAATATAAAAATTTGAAGCCCGTCCGAGCATACCTTTAAAAATATTCTCGCCGTCATTAGTGGGTACGGCTATTTTAACAGGAGCTTTTTTCAAATTGAACCTTTCCAGTTTGCTCTTGCCGTTATAAAGAATTTTTCACGGATTTCAGGTGTCATTTCAAAAAACACCGGTTCCATTTGTAAACCCAATTCCCGAATCGGTTCATAGAGGCTGTTTAAAATAGCATTTGCCACTGCTTGCGGTATATTTAACATGGGCAGAGCAACCGCCACTTTTACCGTATGGTCATCAACGGCAACATCCAAAATCATTCCTAAATCAACAAGTGAAACGGAAATTTCAGGATGTTCAATATCTCTAAGTATGTTTAAAATATCTTTTCGTGTAATCTCTTGTTCCATTTGTTTCCCATATTGTTATGTTCAATTAGTCAATATGTAATAACAGTTTATCATTTCAATAATTACAGTCGGGAAAAACCGTATTCCAATGCGATGAAAAGGTTACTCTTTTCATTTATCTGAACAATAAAAACACTATTTGTTCTAATCGCTGAATATTAAAGTTTCTTTAATGCGCCTCTTAAACCGGATAAAATAAAACTGCAATTGAGCGAAATTATCAGTCGAGAGAAATTCTTCCGCTCAAATGCAGATGTATAGTATATCTTTATTTACTCTCGTACCATTGGAGAGCCGCATTTCGGACATTTCATTTGATTGCAAGGTGTACCGGGCTGATGTTTTATTTTTTCTCCGCAAGAAGTGCAAACACAAAAACCATCCGGCCCGGCGCCTGCAGTTCTTCTCCCGCGACCTTGTCCCAAACCGCGTCCTCTGCCAAACATTATACCCTCCTTTCGTTAAAAGTGATAAAATATCGAAATTGAATAATGATTTAAAGGTTCCGTTTTATCCCTCCTACTTTACAAACGGCAATCCATGGATCCCGTTGTAGGAAATTTTTATAGCCGTTAAGTTCCCAGGCGTTATTGGGGGTCCCAGATTACCAAAACAACAGCCCCGTTTTTTGACGTAAATGGCCCGTGTTCATATCCTGCCGGCAATAATTGATAGGTTCCTTTGCCGTAAATTGTGCCTTCAATTTCATACTGTCCTTCGAGAACATAATGCTGCTCAACCGAATTATGGGAATGCGCTTCCATTTTAAAGCCCTTCGGAATTTTTAAAAGCATGGTCTTACGGCCGTCAAAATCACGCAAAACTTTCATCATAGTGTTTTTTGGATAATTTGGCGCCGGCGTCCATTCCATATCGTTACAATTTACATATACTTCCTGCATAACATCCTCCTTACCTTGTAAGGTGATATTTATTTTGTTTGCTTACTTTCCAGTAATTCTTCTCTAACCATTACATGTCCGCAGTTGGGACATTTGACGGTTGTGCATTTAACGCCCTGTTGATGCGGAACTTTTTCTCCGCATTTCGCGCATATGCAATATCCGCCGACGCCAAAACCGCCGCCGTTATTTCTTCCGCGACCGCCGCCGCGGCCCATTCCTTGTCCCTGTCCTAAGCCTCTCATTGTTCTATCTCCTGTTATATATTTATACGCCTATAATGAACATATGTTCAATTCATAGCCAAATATAATGTTTCGATATGCAAAATGCAATTTTATTTATGCAAGATTAAAAACATTGAAATTTAATATATTGGGAGTATATTTTTATGAAGTGAAAGTATGTATACATCGTAAAGGAGTAATTCAAAATAAAAAAGCCCTGCATTGAAAAATGCAGGGCGGGATAAAGCGAATATCTTTTTACGCGCCGTCTGTGGCGTGTTTTAATTTTTTTAGCACTAATCTTACCATCAGAGCCGAAAGGAATAGCAATCCGGTTAAAATCAGGAAGAACTGGGTATGGCTTAGTGTATTATAAAAACTGCCTATAAAGCCCGAAAGATAATTACCGATAGCCGTAGCGCCGAACCAGCCGCCCATCATTAAGCCGCGCATACGAGCCGGAGCAACTTTGGAAACAAAAGAGAGTCCCATAGGGCTTAGAAATAGCTCGCCTATTGTTACGACAAAATAGGATGATATGAGCCAGCCGGGAGACATATTATTAGCGTCGGCGTTGCCTCCCATTTGCGAGGCGATTACCATGATAAGCATAGCAATACCCGAAATAAACATACCTATACCGATTTTTGCCGGACTTGAAGGTTCTTTGTCCTGCTTACGCAGCCAGTTAAAAAACATAACAACGACCGGCGTTAAAAGTAAAATAAAGAGCGGGTTAAAGGTTGCGTATGTTTCCGGTTTTAACCAATCCAAAATAACGGTAGAACGTTGAGCAAAAAGTGTAAGCGCAAAACCGTTTTGGTGGAAAGACATCCAAAAAAAGATAACGATGGTGAATATAATACCGAGCGCCACAATACGCTCTTTTTCTTTTTCCGGGCTGACATTGCTTGCCTCTTGCATAGCCTGATTGGCTGCGCCGGCTGCGTTTTTATTATCGGCATAAATGTAGTTCTTTTTCCATATCTCAAAAACTATTAATGACAAGAGCATGCCAAAGGCGGCGGCTCCAAAGGCGGCATTGTAACTGCCGAATAAAGTATGCAGGTAAGTGGCCGCGAGGGGAGCGATAAAAGCGCCAAGATTAATGCCCATGTAAAAGATATTGTAACCGACATCCTTTACTTTACTGCCGGGTTCATATAAATTCCCGACGAGAACGGAAATATTGGCTTTAAATAAACCGTTGCCGATTACCATTACAAAAAGAGCAAGATAAAACAACCAGATGCGGTTAGGACCGGAAAGTGCAAGCAGGGCATAGCCTGTTCCGAGAATGATTGCTCCGAGAATAATTGTTTTTCTGTAGCCGAGGAATTTATCGGCTATCCAGCCGCCGGCGATAGGCGTAAAATAAACAAATCCCAAAAACAAACCGTAAATCTGGCCTTTTTGGGCGTCGCTCCAACCGAGCGTTTCATCCATATAGAGCGTAAAAACAGCCAGCATGGTATAAAAACCGAAGCGTTCCCACATTTCAGTGAAAAATAAGGTCATTAAACCTTTAGGGTGATCTTTTAGCATAAAAACTCCTAAAAAAATGAGAATTACAATAATTACAATTTTGTAATATACAAAATTTAAGGCTTAATTAAAACCGATAATGGAGAGAAATTGCGCCGTATCTTTCAGATTTGGCAAGAGGAAGTCGGGTTTTTCATTTAAAAGCGCCGATTCCGGCGTGAATCCGGTGGCGAGCGCAATAGCGTTAAGTTTATTCGCTCTTGCGCAGCGCACATCATGAATACTGTCGCCGATTATCCAGATATCATTTTTATCAAAGAATTTCCCGTAATATTGCTGAGCCCGTTTAACGGCGAGAGGTGGCAGTAAATTTCTGTTTTCATGGTCGCTGCCGAAGGCGCCGAGAGGGAAATAGCGATATAAGCCGCTTGTTACAAGTTTTATGCGCGCGCCGCTCATAATATTTCCGGTTACCAATCCCAAGTAACAATTTGGTATGGTTTGAACGATCTCTAATAATTCAACAACTCCCTCTAACACGTCGGGAGGGTTGCGATGGGTTAAATTGCGGGCCAGTTCAATTGCAAATTCATTAAATATTTTCTGCAAGAGGTCATGGGATAGGGATGTGGAATCTCCGTTAGCTTGTAAAATCTGTTTAATAATCTGCGGATCGGTCATGCCGGAAAATTTCACGGATGTTTTGTCGGAAATATGCGGAAAGCTATTTTTAAGCGTTTTTATAAATGCTTGACGAGGAATGCCTCTGCTTATTAATAAGGTACCGTCAATGTCAAAAAGAAGGAGTTTATCGGGCATATACGGCCTTTATGGTTTCTATTGCTGATACAAGAAATGAAAGGCAGCCGCCTATTCCAACTGCCTTTCGTTCACTGAAAAGAGCAATTATTTTACGCGATAAAATTCAATTCTTCTGTTTTTAGCGCGTCCTTCCGGCGTATCGTTAGTGGCGATAGGATTAGCAGGGCCGAATCCTTTTGTCTTAATGCGCGAACCGAATATACCGTTTTTAACGAGATAATCGCGCACGCTTTCGGCGCGCATCTTGGATAACTTCATGTTAAATTTATAACTGCCGCGATTGTCGGTAAATCCCCATATTTCAATTTCAATATCAGGGTTCTCTTTCATGGTCCGGACAACTTTATCAAGGATGACCTTGGAATTGACCGTTAAGGTTGCTTTTCCGTTTAAGAAGTATACGCCTTCGAGTACGATGGTTTTGCCGACTTCTACGGCGATTTCCGGTTTCTTATCGGGACATCCGTCCGCGTCTTCATAGCCGTTTACGGTTTCAGGCTCGTTGGGACATTTATCGTCCACATCAAGAATGCCGTCCTGGTCATTATCGGGATCCGGCACGCCGTCTTCATCCTGAAAGCCGTCAAAATCTTCGGGATCGTTGGGCGCTCCGTCATTTACGTCAAGAATACCGTCCTGATCGTTATCGGGATCGGGTACGCCGTCGGCGTCTTCAAATCCGTCCAAGTCTTCGGGATCTAAGGGGGCTTTATCGTCCACATCAAGGACACCGTCGTTATCGTTGTCTAAATCGGGCGCGCCGTCTTCATCCTGAAAGCCGTCAAAATCTTCCGGGTGAGTCGGATCGGCGTCAACTTTATCGGGAATGCCGTCGCCGTCGGTATCCTTCGGTTTTCCAAAAAAGTAGGCCAAGCCGATATTGATAGTCGTGAAAGCGTCATTGGCCGTACCGCCTTCCACATCGTCCAAAAAATCCGTTGAAGTAAAATGGTAAAGCGCTTCAACGGTTAACGCTAATTTTTCGCCGTAAATAATAGGCGCAATGGCCAAGCCGATAGGAATTGTGGACTGGTTTTTATCGTAGTGATCGCTGCCGTTTCCCGGAAGCGGGTTGCCGTTTTTATCCTTTGGGTCGATAGACATATATTTATAACCGAAAAGTATTTGAAAATTGATTTTGTCGGAGGGAATCGGTTCGAATTTAAACATGAGTCCGGCAGTGGGAACCTTGGATTGAAAGTATTGTCCATTAGATTCTGCCTTCAGGTCGCTATATTGTCCTTCAACTCCCAAGGCAAAATAGCTGCCTAACCACCAATACATTCCGCCGCCGAAAGTTAACCCGAATTGTGTTCCGGGTATATCGCCGTGATAAGTTGCTGTGCCGACTTTCAATCCTAATTCGAATTGTTTTTGACGGTCAATGGCAAAAAGAGACGAATACATAATAAGGATGGATAATAGTATAATTTTAAATTTGAACATATTGTTATCTCCGTTGCAATGAGTGTAACTGTCTAATAACATTTATGTATCTATTATTTATAACGGTAAAAAACTACAAATCTTTAATTATTTTTCAAAAAATATTTTTATTTATCGTATCGAAATTTCAAAAATCATTAACGACCTAATTAAATTTTCATTTAATGGCTCAAACAAGATTGGAAAAAATTGTTCTATTCGCATTGTTATTTGTCACATCTTGCAATATATGGAAATATTTTTTGAAAGAGTAGTTTATTGGAATAAAATGTTGCATAGCGATGTTTATTATATTATATTTGAGCAATTATTCAAATGTATGCAAAGGGAAAAATTATTAATAACGCTATTTGTTCGGTTAATGCCATTGACCTTGAAACGGTAAAACGTGTAGAGTCGAAATTGTCGGATATAAATCTGACTGTTTTAACGGCGGAACTTTTTAAAGCGCTGTCCGATCCGACCCGATTGAGGATTGTGCAGGCATTGCTTTTGGAAGAACTATGCGTTTGCGATATATCTGCGGTTGTGGATATTTCCATCTCGGCTATTTCACATCAATTGCGTTTGCTGCGTTCCATGAAAATTGTAAAAAATCGTAAACAGGGGAAAATGGTTTATTATTCGCTGACAGACAAGCATATTCGCCAACTTATTAGCATTGCCGGTGAACATGTCCTTGAAGAAAAATAAAAGAATACTATGAAAAACAAATTACTTAAAATATTATTAAGCGTATTAATTATAACACAGTCGATGGTTTTTCAGGTTTCGGCGCCTCGTTTGGTTTTGTGCATCGGTGACGAAGAGCATGTTGCCGTTGAAGTATCCGATGGCGGCCATTTTGCTGCTGAAAACTATCATTTTAATACGCTTTTTGCCAGCAGCGGTAAACAACATCACTTGATCGGCGATAAGTGTGTCGATATCTCTTTAGATTACCGTTTTGATCGCTCTCATATTGGAAATAAAAATAGCAATATACAGCTTATTGCAAAAAATTATTTTTCATTGGAGCAAATTGAAGTTAATATAAGCGATTCTCCTTCATTCTGCGAAAAGATACCTTCCGTAAATCAGCACATAGCGACTACAATTCTGATCATTTGAGCTTTACCCGCAGGCTTAGATAATTTATTTGGAGATTCTTATTAATAAGAATCTCTTATCTGCCTGTTTTCCCATTGATTTAATATATCATCAATAATCTTTACTAATGGAGTTTATATGAATAAAATTTATTTATGGATTTTGCCTGTTTTATCGGCATTGTTTTCTTGTGCGGCAAGCAGAACAAGCGTTGATAAACCGCAGGCTGTTCCCTTAATTCGTCAATATGCCGATGTTGCGGAAAATAGCGATACGGTATTCGAGAAGAGCGGGGCGATATTAACGTTGCCCGACGCTTTGCGTTTGGCTTTGTTGCATAATCCGTCCTTATCCGCATTCTCTTTGGAAATGCGCGCACAAGAGGCGGCGGCCGTTCAAGCGTCTTTATTTCCTAACCCGACCATAATGTTGGAAGTGGAAAATTTTGCCGGCAGCGGACCCTATAATTCTTTTATAGGGGCCGAAACAACTATTTCCGTTGGACAACTTATACAACTATCCGGTAAACGCGCGAAACAAACCAAAGTTGCCATTCTTAACGGGGATATTGCTGCTGTGGATTATGATAGCAAGCGATTGGAAGTGTATACCCAGGTGGTTTCGGCTTTTAATAATGTTCTCGCTGCTCAGGAACGAGTGGTTTTAAATAGAGAATTGTTAAAACTTAATGAAGAGTTTAAGAACAACATTATCAGGCTTATCGATGCAGGACGCACTTCGCCGGTTGAACTGTCGCGGGCCAATGTGGAAATCGCCAATACGCAAATTGAATTACAACATAGAGAAAAAGAACTCGCCGCCGCCCGCTTACAACTCGCCGCTACTTGGGGCGCGACAAAGGTTCTTTTTGAAAGACTGCAGGGTAAATTGGACTATACGGTTGTCCTTCCCGAAAAAGAAGCGCTTGAACATTTAATCGAACAAAACCCGGATTTAAAACGATGGCAAACGGTTCAAAAACAGCGCCGCGCCGTGCGGGATCTAACTAAAGCGGAACGTATTCCCGATCCTTCAATCGCCGCCGGTTATCGTTTGTTAAACGGCAGCGATTACGGCGCTTTCGTCGCGGGATTGGTTATTCCTTTAAAGATATTTAATCGCAATCAAGGGGCGATTGAAGAAGCTGAAATTCGCATTAAGCAAAGTCGGCGTTTTGAAAAGGCCGCTCGCATAAATTTACGGGCCGAGTTGGGGCGTGAATACGAAAGGATTAAAGCCGCCTACCAGTCGATTCAATCGTTAAAAAACGTAGTGATCCCGCAGGCGCAGAAAGCTTTTGACGGTGTAAACAGCGGTTACGAGCAAGGTAAGTTCAAGTTTATTGACGTATTGGACGCGCGCAGAACGCTCTTTTCGTCAAGAGATGCATATTTGCAAATTTTGAACGCGTATCAACAGCTTCGTGTAAATATTGAACGCTTAATAGGTCAATCTTTAGAAAATATCGAATAATGTATTGAAAAAAAGGAAAATAGAATGAAAAAGAAAACATTATTATTAGTCTTCATTATGTCCTTATTTTTTGCGCTGGCAACATGGGGATGCGAGAAATCGGAGCAAAATCGGTCGGAAGAGGCCAAAGAAACACGGGAACATCATGACGAAGAAAAAATTGTAACTTTAACTCCGCAAGTAATGCAAGAATTTGGCGTTGAAACAGCTATTGCGGGACCGGGAAAGTTATTGGTACATGTTACTTTGCCCGGCGAAGTTATTATTCCGCCGGATAATCTGGCTCACATACATCCCCGTTTTCCGGGAATCGTAAAAGATGTGCGTAAACATATCGGTGACCGTGTTAAAAAAGGCGAGACGCTCGCTATCATAGAAAGCAATGAGAGTCTGGCGGAATATGCTATAAAATCGCTCATTGACGGTACGGTTGTAGAAAAGCACCTTACACGCGGCGAGGTGGTTGATGATACCAAACACGGGTTTGTTATTGCCGATTTAAGTACGGTGTGGATTTATTTGCAGGTTTATCAGAAAGACCTTCCTTATGTTCGTGTGGGGCAAAAGGTGCGCATTTCTGCCGGTAAAGGTCTGCCGGAAGTTGAGAGCGCCATTCGTTACATTTCGCCCATCGTGGATGAAATAACGCGTACGGTAGAAGCTCGTGTGGTTTTAAGAAACAGTAAAGGACTATGGAAGCCCGGACTGTTCGTAAGCGGAAGAATCGTTACGGAAAGTATTAAAGTGGATGTTGCAGTACCTAAAACAGCGTTGGAAAATCTGGATGGTAAAACCATTGTTTTTGTAAAAGGAAAAGATGGATTTAAGCCACAGGCGGTGCATGTTAACCGGGAAAATGATAATTTAGTTGAAATCGTTCATGGATTAAAAGCCGGCGATGTGTATGTCAGTAAAGGCGGGTTTACACTGAAAGCTGAATTACTTAAAAGTGAATTTGGCGAAGGGGATGAACATTGAGAAAAAAAGGTAAAAATAGAAACAATAAAAATCAGAAGAGTAAAAATGAGAAAATAAGGTAAAAATAAAATGAATAAAATAATAGAATTTTCACTACGCAATAAACTGCTGATGCTCTCTTTGGCCATATTGGTTATGGCGGGCGGATGGTTCAGTTATCGCCAACTGCCCATCGATGCCTTTCCGGATGTCTCGCCATCGCTGGTTCAGGTGTTTACCGAAACCGAGGGGCTGGCTCCGGAAGAGATTGAAAAATATGTGACTTTTCCGGTGGAGTCGGCCATGAATGGCCTGCCCGGGTTAGAGACCATCAGGTCGGTATCAAATTTCGGATTATCTGTGGTTAATATCTATTTTGAAGATGGAACGGATATCTATTTTGCCCGTCAGGTGGTTAATGAACGACTGCAGAAAGCGCGCGAACAGATACCGGAAGGGTTCGGCGATCCGCAAATGGGTCCGATTTCCACGGGTATGGGTCTCATCCTTTTTTATTATCTCGATGATACGACCGGAACCTATTCGCTCACGGAATTACGCACTATTCAGGACTGGCTGATAAAATATCAATTGCAGACGGTGCCCGGCGTGACGGAGGTGCTCGGGATTGGCGGTTGGGAAAAGCAGTTTCAGGTATCGGTGGACCCCAATGCTTTGCTGCGATATGATATAACCATTCAGGATATAATTGAAAAAGTAAGAGCCAACAATCTGAATGTGGGTGCACAGTTTATCGAAAAGAATGCCGAAGAAATTATTGTGCGTTCGGTGGGTTTGGTAAAAGATATGGGCGATATAGAGAATATTGTAATCAAAAGCAAGGACGGCACACCCATATTTTTAAAACAGGTAGCCGATGTTGTTATCGGCGGAGCGGTACGACGGGGCGTGCAGACACGTGATGGTGTTGAAGAGGTGGTAGCCGGCATGGTTGTTAAGCTTTATGGCAGTAATTCTTCCACGGTTATTGGCAAAGTAGAGCAAAAGCTGGCAGATATTAATAAAATACTTCCGAAGGGAATAAAAATTGTTCCCTATTATCAGCAAAAAACGCTGGTTGAAGCTGCGGTTAATACAGTTACCGACGCTCTTTTACAAGGAATTATTCTTGTTTCGCTTATCCTGATTATCTTTATGGGTTCGGTGCGTCCCAGTATTGTGGTGGCGCTTTCAATTCCCTTTTCCATTTTATTTGCATTCATTGGTATGCGTTATCTTAACTTATCGGTCAACCTGATGTCTTTCGGCGGATTGGCTATCGCTATCGGTATGATGGTTGACGGCACGATTGTAATGGTGGAAAATGTGGATCGTATGCTGCGCAGTTCTTCCCGAAAGGAGAGCCGTATCCATCTTGTGGCGCGCGCGGCGCGCGAAGTAAGCCGTCCCATACTGTTTGCCATTACCATCATTATTGTGGTTTTTCTACCTCTCTTTACTTTGCAGGGTGTAGAAGGAAAAACATTTAAACCTCTCGCTTATACCGTTTCACTCGCAATGCTGGGTTCGCTCATCTTTGCGATTGTGCTTTCGCCACTGTTTTCGCACCTGTTAATGCGCCGGCCTAAAAAAGAGCCAAAGAGTGGAGTGGCAGTGCAAGAAGTAGCCGTTGTAAGATTTCTTAATAAATTATATTTACCGCTAATTCGCTTCTTTGTGAAGAGGCGTGGCGTTGCTATCAGTCTGGCTGCTCTACTTTTAATCGCCGGAGCGCTCATCTATCCCCGTTTAGGCTCGTAATTTACACCGACTCTGCAGGAAGGAACTATTATATTGCGCTTAACGATGGCGCCTTCTATCTCTCTTAATGAGAGTACACGTCTTACCCGGATTGTGGAGCGCCGTATTATGAACGTGCCGGAAGTGCAGCATGTGGTCACGCGTATCGGGCGCGGCGAAGTGGGCGCTCATACCGATCCCATTAACAGCGCCGAAATGTATATTCTGTTAAATCCCAAAAATAGTTGGCGTTCTGCTGAAACACAGCAAGAGCTTGAAGAGGTGATTCGAAAAGAGGTTGGCAATATACCGGGCGTTTTATCAAATTTTACCCAGCCGATTCAAATGACGGTGGATGAACTGTTAGAAGGTGTGCGCGCCGAGCTGGCCATTAAACTGTTTGGCGATGATTTGGAGATTTTAAAAGAAAAAGCCGATGAAATCGCCCGTGTCGTTCAACAGGTTCCCGGAGCGGCCGATGTACAGCCCGATCAGGTTAGCGGTACACCGCAGCTTTTAATTAAAGTGGATCGTCAAGCGATTGCCCGATATGGAATTAATGTAGAGGAAGTACAGGAAATAATACGCGCCGCGATAGGCGGTGAAGTGGCAGGACAGCTGTTTGAAGGTGTCCGTCGTTTCGATATTCTGGTACGTTTTAATTCCGATTTCCGCGCTGCCGAAAACGATATTCGTCAGGTTCTGATTGAAACGCCGGACGGTGCGCATATTCCTCTGGAGCAATTAGCCGAAATTCGGGAAATTGTCGGCCCGAGACAGATAACACGGCAAAACAGTCAGCGTTTTATTACCATTCAGAGTAATGTTAGCGGACGCGATATCGTTTCCTTTGTGGAAGAAGCGCAAAAAGCCATCGACGATAATGTCATTCTTCCTTCCGGATACATGGTGACCTGGGGAGGACAATTCCGCCTACAGCAGGAAGCGAATAATCGTTTGGCCGTTGTTATTCCGGTAACGCTGATCATAATATTTATTTTGCTCTTTTCCAGTTTCGGTTCGCTTAAAAATACCTTTCTGATCTTGTTGAACATACCATTGGCGCTCGTTGGCGGTATCGTCGGTCTTTGGCTTACCGGTCAAAATCTATCCGTACCGTCGTCGGTGGGTTTTATTGCACTCTTTGGTATTGCTCTGGAGAATGGTATGGTTCTGGTTACCTATCTAAACCAGCTGCTTAAGGATGGCGTTTCGGTGGAAGAAGCCTCCGTAAAAGGCGCTTTACTGCGCTTACGTCCGGTTTTAATGACCGCGGTAACAACGGCGCTTGGACTAATTCCACTACTGTTGGCGACCGGTGTGGGTAGCGAAGTGCAACGCCCTTTGGCCACGGTGGTTGTGGGCGGATTAGTGACCTCTACTTTATTAACATTACTGGTTATTCCGGCCATATACAAATGGTTTGCCATTGATACGGAAAGTGAATTTCAAATGGATTAATCGCTGAAAATATCATTTAAAGTTATATTTTGAAACGAATTTATAAGCAGGCAGGATAGTATAAGATAGATTGCTTAATATCTGTTTTATTTTGCCTTAACAAAAGTTATTAAAGCACACTCTTCGTGTATAAAAATATTTAGGAGAAAAAAATGAAGCATATTATTGCATACATTAAACCGCATAAATTAGATCCGGTAACACAAGCATTACATCAAATAAAAGAGCTGACCGGAATGACGGTATTTGAAGTAAGGGGTTTCGGCCGGGGGCGCAAGAGGGAAGCGACTCCGGCTGAGCAGCTCAATGATTTTGTAAAGCATTTGAAAATCGAAATCTTTTGTAAAAAGGAAATTGAGAAACAGATTGTAGAGACCATAGAAAAGGCTGCCCATACCGGATTACGTGGCGATGGCAAAATTTATGTTTGCGGAACACAGGATGCGGTGCGTATCAGCAGCGGGGAACGAGGTAAAACGGCTGTATGATTAAGCTCCTATGATTGCAAAACCGATCTTAAGTAATTTTCGATCTTGGAAAAAGTTCTCAATATTATCATTCCGGTATGTTTTAAGCCGGAATCTAAATATTAACGATTCGGATTATCGTTGTTCTGCAAGGGCTCATTTTGTTACGCAGAGTATTGAAAAAACGTTAGTAGCATTGTTTTGATATTTTTTAAGTCGAAGGTCGGGGGAAAAAGAAGGATGACTGTTTTTTAGGTCACCCGATAACAAAAAAGCCGTTTCATTTTGAAACGGCTTTTTATCTATCTAAAATAAGCCGGGGTGGAGAATCCGACTTTTGTGGTTATTAATTGCGTCTGCTGCCATTTTTACCGCCTCTTCTACCTTTGCCTTTTCCCGAACCGCTGCCATCGCAATCACCGCTACCCATTCCGCCGCCATTGCCGGCGCCTTTCATATTGTTATTTTGATTTTTATTACCTATTCCATATTTGTGCATTTGGCCGCTGCCATCTTGCGGACGTACATAATCTTCATCCTGTCCGTTGGGAATACCGTCTCCATCGGAATCAACGGCGTTATCATTAATACCGTCGCCGTCCGCGTCTACAAATCCGCGGGCGCCGTGTCCGTTGCCTTTGCTGCCGCCGTTACGCATTTTTAAACCGCTATAATCTTCATCCATACCGTTAGGGATTCCATCGCCGTCCGCATCGGGAGCGTTGTCGTTAAAGCCGTCTCCGTTGGCGTCTACAAATCCGGCGCCGTGGTTAACGTTGTCTCCCGTGTCCTGAGCAAATGAGTAATTGGAAAAGAAAGCAACCAAAGCGAGCGCTAAGGTTAGGTTGAGTGTGAGCTTAGATAAACGTGTCATGATACATCTCCTTAAAATAAATTAAAGGTTAAGTGAATTAAATTAATTTCACTTCTCTTTAATACAAAGCCCGTGCCAAAAAATATTATTGAATCATAATCCCTTAATAAACAGAGAGATACAATTATTCCGTATCCAATGGATTAAGAAAATACTCGACCTTAAAGTCGGAAGCAGAAGTTCTCAGGTCGAGAAATGATATACTTTAAGTATGATTTATTTTCGCGTTATTGAAATATTGCAACAACTTAGGCAGATAGACAGGCCTTTTATCGAAAGAGGAAAAGTAAGAAAAAAAAGCGCCGCACATATTTTTATTTTCGTTTTTTATCTGTGAAAATTTATGTCAATCCGTGGCAAAAAACTTTTTAAAACAGCCACAGATTAACGCCGATCAAACACCGGTTTTTAAAATGAAAGATGAAATCACCTCTCCCGATGGAGTCATTCTCATTAACCAATAAGCCAAGCCGGGTTCCTTTAAAAAATTAAGCTCGTTTTTTATCCGTGGAAATTTGTGTCAATCCGTGGCAAAAAAACTTTTTAAAACAGCCACAGATTAACGCCGATCAAACACCGGTTTTTAAA
>CAYRJN010000088.1:0-78 GCA_964424545.1 uncultured Calditrichaceae bacterium | reverse complement strand
GTGGCAAAAAAACTTTTTAAAACAGCCACAGATTAACGCCGATCAAACACCGGTTCTAAAAATCACATCAAACTAATC
>CAYRJN010000087.1:0-15474 GCA_964424545.1 uncultured Calditrichaceae bacterium | reverse complement strand
TAAATATACATTAATGAGAATGGTAGAGGTTAATATATTAAACATTATAAAAACGACCTGTTGGACGGCGAAGCGGCGGAATGGTGGAATACCGGTCAATTGCGTTACCGTTGGCAATATAAGATGGGCAAATTACTCGGCGATCGAATTGAATGGGATAAAAATGGCAAAAAAATATAACGGGCTATTGGATAAAATATTTTTACCTTCGAAAGTTATCCTTTTACTAATCATTTTTATAACAATCGGAATCGCGCAAAACGATTCTACATGGCAATACCTAACTTATCACGGAATTCGTCCGGACGATCCCGGGGGACGTAACGGCCTGCCCAATCCCGAACGCGGGTTCAGGCTCGAATCGTACATCGGCCAGCCGCCGGGCGACGACATTTGGGGAAGGGGCGCTTGGCTGAAAGATCGCGCCACAAGCGCTTTCAGCGACGATTGGTTCTTGCTGAACTCGCAGAGATATCGATCTTTTGGAATCACTCTGCACCAAGCTTATTGCTATCTTACGGAATTTAACGATAAACCCATCTCCCATAAAAAGCTTTTCTATTTGCAGCGTAGTTTAAATCGTATGCGTCAGGCCGGACAAAAAATATTATTGCGATTTGCCTACGAAAAAAACACAACGCGTAAATCGGGTCCTACGGGAGAACGAATTTTAGAGCATCTTGATCAATTGGAAACAATTATCAAAAAAAACAAAGACATTATTTATGTTCTTCAAGCAGGTATGGTTGGCGCCTGGGGCGAATGGCATAGCTCTGCCAACCATATCGAAGACGATCATAATATGCTTGCAGAGATTATCGCTAAAGAGTTGACTATTTTGCCTAAAGATCGTATGATTCAATTGCGGGTTATGCCCAAATATAAATCATGGGTATTAAATAGACCTATTCTTGACGACAGCACAAAATTAACTATAATAAATTCGTTTAACGGATCGCCAGAGGCGCGATTAGGCTTTGCCAATGACGGTACACTCGCCAATCTTTCGGACGGCGGCACCTGGCCACAGCCTCCTTTCTATGCGTCTTCAGGCAATCCCGCTTTTGACCGAGTAACCGAAGAGAGCGCTTTCATGGCAGTGGACGGGGAGCTCTATTGGTCCGATCAAGGCGGTAAAATTGAGGGGTTGCGCGCGGCAAAACGTTTACGTCTGCATCATTACACCAGCCTTAGCCTTGCCCATTCCTATTCGGGTTTTGAAGGAAAACGGTATTCTATAGACCATTGGATGGAAACGCCGTTGACTGAAAAAGAGTTGCGCGATAGCAAACTGCCCGTTTCCGACGGCTATTTCAACGATTATACCGGCAGAGCCGTTAAAAGAACAGTCTTTGAATATATACGCGATCATCTCGGCTACCGTATCGAATTGCAAAAGGCCTTTTTTCCACATACCTTATCAAATAACCAACCGATTCATATTAAAGTGGAATTGATTAATCGGGGTTTTGCTACGTTGATTAATCCTCGGCATGTTTATTTTGTTTTGATAAACACTTCCGGGGAACTGATTTTAACGCACAAATCAAGCGCCAATCCGCAAACATGGCAGCCTTATCAACCCGACGATCCCGACTATAAAGCGTTAAAACATACAATTGAAGCCGAGTTTTTATTAAACGCTTTGCAACCCGGCGAATACATGCTGGGATTATGGCTGCCCGATGCGGATGAAACGATTCATTTCGATTCACGTTATGCCGTTCGCACAGCTAATCGAGACGTTCCATGGTGGACGACAGCTGACGGACAATACGGTGTGAATATACTGGGAAGTATAAAAATTACTTCCCATTAATTTCGCTTTTCTGATAAACCGAGAAACAGAACATTTTCTTAACACATGATATTTTCTTGTTGTTTATTTTGATGGAATAATATCAATAAAAGAAATTTTTTTGTATTCTGTTCAGTTCGCCGAATTTAATCAGCTACTTGGGTTTTTATGCCATTGCGTCGGGACAAAACGTGTTTATTATCGAGAAACTGTTGTTTACCAAAGCGACCATCCGTTTTGACGATTTTTATGGCGGCAAATAGTTTACCGTAAAAGCGAAAAATATTTACATCCGCTCCTTTCTTTTGAAGGGCAATCCTTTAAACAAGAGTTATATTGCGCATTAAGAAATCATAAAGGGAGGAACATTAATCTTTAATATGGGCAACCAACCTAATAAAAGACAGGCGTTTTCCGATGGATTTTTACTTCCTTCAATATTTTAAGAGCTTTCATCTTTTTGTCTTAGGAATTTTACTCCCTATCCCAAAAGATAATTTGACATCTTTTTAAGAAAAAGAGTAGGGAAATTAATTCGCAAAATTTTATTTTATAAATTTTATCTAATAGATGGGAATATTTTGTAAAATTGTTTTTCTTTATAAGTGCTTATTTATTACATTTTGGAAACAGAAACGGATACACACATTATTATCATTTATGTTTAAATGCAGCTCTGCCGCCGGATTAATAGGAATGGCAACATCGGAAAATTTATTTTTCATATATTATCTCAAAATCCGCCTTTAATAGGCGTCGATTTTGAAACCGTTATTTTTTGTAATAGATTAATATAAATCCGCACATAATAACGTCAAAATATTAAAACAGGGATTTAATATTCTATATTTTAAAATTCTCATAAAATATTGCAAATAAAATTAAAAGGAGGCTGTATGCGAATCTTTAAAGAAAAATTTTTCGTTATCATTCTGTTTAGCGGCTTTTTGTTATTTTCTCATCTATTTAACGGCTGTTCAAAAAATGATAATAATGCTCCCGCTTATCAAAACAAAAATCTTTCCGTTGATGAAAGAGCTAAAGATTTGGTGTCGCGAATGACGATCGAAGAAAAAATAGGTATGATTGTCGGCGACGGAAAATTTTTATTACAACAAAAAGCCAAAAAACACACAGAAGTACCCATTGCCAATCGCAATTCAAAATTAGCAATTCCTCGTCTCGGAATCAAAACAACGGCGCTTACGGATGGCCCGGCTGGAATCAATAAAGGCGAGCCTCCAAAAGGAGTAAAGAATTTTACTTATACCACCGCTTTCCCCACCGCAACTTGCCTCGCCGCTACATGGAACACAAAATTAATCGAAAAGATCGGTAAAGCATTCGGTAATGAACTATTGGAATATGATTATGACCTATTGTTGGCGCCCGCCTTAAACTTACATCGCAACCCCAAATGCGGACGCAGTTTCGAATATTACTCCGAAGACCCGCTGCTTTCGGGGAAAATGGCGGCTGCCATTACCAAAGGCATTCAATCCCAAGGCGTCGGAGCAACATTAAAACATTTTGTCGCCAATAATCAGGAAACAAATAGAAGAAAATATAATGCCGTTGTCAGCCAGCGGGCCTTACGTGAACTCTATTTACGCAGCTTTGAAATTGCCGTTAAAGAAGGCAAACCAAAGGCCATAATGACTTCTTATAATAAATTGAACGGTTATTACACGCCTGAACGGCCCCATTTGCTGCAGGATATCGTACGCGACGAATGGGGTTTTGACGGTTTATATATGACCGACTTCGATATGCATTACGGCGACGCCGTCGCTCAGGTTAGAGCCGGAATCAACATGGTAATGGGCGGCAGTAAAGACGAGTTAGAACAAATTACCGCTGCCGTAAAAAATAAAAAATTAGATCAAAGTGCCTTAGACAGAAATTTATTCTACAATATGAAACTGAAATTAACCTCACCGAGCATGAAGGGCTATATACCGTCGATGAAACCCGATTTAAAAGCTCATGCCAAAATTGCCCGCGAAGCAGCCGCGGAAGGCATGGTGTTGCTAAAAAACAAAAATAATTTTCTTCCAATAGAAAAAGGACAAAATGTTGCTCTTTTCGGGAAAATATCCTACTATTTAATCGCCTTCGGTACGGGAAGCGGTAATGTTAGAAGTCTTAAATATAGAGTATCGGTTAGCGATGGACTTAAAAACGCCGGTTTTAATGTTCTAAGAAATCTGGAAAAAAAATATCTTAATTATATTGAAAAAATAAAAAGAGAAAACTTAGTGCCTCCTTATTTTGATAATCCGAAAATGCGCAAAGACAACGGCATCGTCGGCAATCAGGCGCCGCCTCATTTCAAAAACAGATTGGTCGCTTTTAGTAAAGAAAAAGCGCTGTCAAAAAATGAAATAAAAAAATACGAAACCCAAGCGGACTTTGCCGTCATTACATTGGGACGCAGCGCGGGCGAAAACTATGAAAACGGTTATCTTCCTATCACTAAAACCGAAATAAATCTGGTTAAAAATGTATGTAATATTTTCCATGCCGCAGGTAAGAAAGTGATTGTTGTCCTGAATGTAGCCGGCGTATGGGAAACGGCAAGCTGGCGCGATTATCCCGACGCCATTCTGCTTGCTTGGCTTCCCGGTCAGGAAGGCGGAAACGCCGTAGCCGATATATTAAGCGGCGCGGTTAATCCTTCGGGAAAACTGCCCGATTCTTTTCCGCTTAAATATGAAGATGTTCCTTCCGCCGGCACCTTTCCCGGCGAACCGCCCGCAGATCCCTATAATTCGTTTTATAAAGAAGGTATTTATGTGGGTTATCGTTATTATAATTCCTTTAATGTACCAACCGCTTATGAATTCGGTTACGGTTTATCGTACACCACCTTCGAATACAGCAATTTAAAATTAAGCGCCAAAACGTTTTCCTCTAAATTAAACGTTTCGGTAACCGTTAAAAACAACGGTAAAGTCGCCGGTAAAGAAATTGTGCAATTATACCTCTCGGCGCCGACTACACAAATTGATAAGCCGCAAGAAGAATTAAAAGGCTTTGCCAAAACAAAATTATTGCAGCCGGGCGAAAGCCAAACGCTTACTTTTGAACTTAACAGCCGCGATTTATCCTCTTTTTGGAGCGGAATCAGCGCTTGGGTAGCCGACAAGGGCGATTACGAAATACGGATTGGTGCATCGAGCAAGGACATTCGTCTTAAATCAACTTTTAATCTACCGAAAGATATTATCGTTGAAAAAGTTCACGATGTGCTCTATCCGAATTTTTATTTTAAAGAATTGGTTAGAAACAAAAAATGAATTGACTAAAAACCAGAGCATATTAGTTATTTTGATATTTACTTTCCGTTACGGCAACATAACGTTCCGGCGTTCTTTTCTTTATGACGGGAACAAAACGACAATTTTAATGTAAGTCAGCTATATTTTATTAGCGATACGATTAAGCCGAATATCAATTATTGGAGAAATAACAATGAAATTAGTATCCTTTATTCTGTTAATCCTTTTATCGGGATTCATCGCTTGTTCTAAAACGGAAACGGAACAATCCATAGACATTTCATAAAGCTGGAAATTTTCTCCGGATACCAACAATATCGGCGTTTCGGAAAAATGGTATGCCGCTAATTTCGATGATTCCGGATGGAAAATTATAGACGCCGGATTGCGCTGGGAAGAACAAGGTTATCCCGATCTCGATAATTTCGCATGGTATCGCAAATCGGTTAATATTCCGGCTGATTGGCAAGGAAAAGATATTTGGATAAAATTCGGCGGCGTTAACGATGCGTACGATCTGTATGTAAACGGCGTCCTGGCGGGAACTTACGGACAGGGTCATGCGGGCTTTGCCGGACGTCCATCCGTCACTAAAATCAGTAATAAGATAAAACCGGGACAGAAAAATCTTATTGCCGTTAAAGTCAACGATTGGGGAAACAGCGGCGGCCTTTGGCGCCTGCCCGTTATTATTACGACCGACAAAAAAGAGACCAATCTTTTTAAACCGCTATCGGATACGCCTTTCAATCCTGAAAAAGAGGGATATAAGTTATTCTGGCATGATGAGTTTAACAGCGATAAATTGGACGAAACGAAATGGTTTGTACGCGGAGTCGGTCCGCGCGGCGTTGGCTATGTTTCTCCCGATGCGGTCGTATTAAAAGACGGATATTTGAAATTGCTTGCTTTTATGGATAATGATTCTATGAAAGTCGGAGCTGTTGGAACAGCCGGGCTTTTCGAAACCACATACGGTTATTTTGAATGCAGAGCGAAACTTCCTGTAACAACCGGTAACTGGGCGGCTTTTTGGATTCAATCTCCGGGCATATCTCAAGGCGAAGACCCGGCTAAGTTCGGAACTGAGATTGATATTTTTGAGTATTTTAAAAAACAGGGCGGCGATTTTGTTTCGCACTGCCTGCACTGGGCCTACGGTCCCCATCAGAAATCCACCGGCGCATTCCTGAGTAAAGTTAAAGGTGTCGGAAAAGGTTTTCATACCTTCGCCGTGGAATGGACGCCGCAAAAATATGCTTTTTTCGTCGACGGGTTGAAATATTACGAGGTTAAGCAGGCCATTTCCCATATCAACGAGTATGTTATTTTAAGTTTTGAACCCGCTCATTCCAAGGAAGAGTTGAAAAATGCCACTCTACCGGATGAATATGTGATTGATTATGTGCGGGTATACAAAAAAAAGGAATGATGGATTAATCTGCTTAAAGGAGTATGATGAGAAGTAAATTTTATCGTTTATTTGCATTATGGACGTCGTTGGCCGCCATATTAATGTATTTTGCCATAAAAAATCTTACTGCTGTCAATCTGTTAGCGGCTTTGGCGGTAGTAATCGGCCTCTCTCCAGCTATTGGTCTGTTACTAACCTTAAGCTCAGATGGGGCAATGAATTATTTTAAATCCTTATTAAAAAACAAAAAAAACGCCCTATACCATACAGCCGGAGCTTTATCAATATTATTTGTCCTGCCTGCATTATTAACGAAAAGTTTTAATCCTTATTTTGCGGCTATTTTTTTTATTACAACTCTGGGGATTTTTGGATCCTTGAAACAGCTCAAGAGCGTCAAGTATAGATTAAGCTGGATGGATTTAATCATCTGGCTTTTACTATGGATTCCTTTTGACCTTCGCTGGACAATGGAGCTCTTACCGGCAGTGGATACAGTCTCATATACGTGGTGGTCTATTGTCATTTCTCTACTTGCCGTAATCGCTTGGGTAGGTTTTCGTGAAGCCGATATCGGATACCGGCTCGCACCTGACGGTAAAGATGTATTAGTCGCTCTTACGGCGTTGGCCTTGATTATGGTTTTGGTAATTCCGCCCGGCCTGTTAAGCGGATTTTTAACATTTGCTATTCCAGATTCTTTTAAAATCACAAAACACACAGCGCACTTTATCGGCCTGTTTTTAACGGTCGCATTACCAGAAGAACTCTTTTTTCGGGGTATCCTACTTAAAGGCCTTTATGAATTGTTTACTACAAAATGGATAGCATTACTTATATCTTCCTTGGCCTTCGGTTTGATGCATTGGAATAACGTTGATTCACTTTCTTTAAAAATCATTTATGTTTCACTGGCCTCCGTTGCCGGAGTCGGCTATGGCTGGGCTTTTCAAAAAAGTGGAAATAAATTATTTGCTCCCATTTTAACACATACGCTGGTCGATTGGATTTGGAAATTATTATTAAGCGCTTAGCGATTTTTTTTTCAATCGGCGCAGCATGTTTAAACTTATCCCCAAATTGAGCAGTCCTATGTTTGCCATCGTTCCGGATAGACCGGATGAATGCCCTATATAAAAAATATCGGCAGTCTTTACCATTTACTATAGCAGTAATCGTTCAAATTAGGTTATCATAGCAACGTTATCAATATTTATGACATCATTACCAAATTTGCACTCTTTTATTTTCCGGTCTGAACATTTTATCCTGCTCATGCACATTAAAAGCCTTATAAAATTCCGGCATATTGGAAAGAATGCCGTTTACTCTGTATTCGCTTGGCGAATGCGGATCGGTTAACAATCGCTTGCGCAATTCATCGTCTTTATACTTCCTACGCCAAATTTGCGCCCAGCCGATAAAAAACCGCTGATTCCCTGTAAAGCCGTCGATTACCGGCGCTTTTTTCCCTTCAAGTGAATTTTGATAGGCATAATAGGCAATCGTTACGCCGCCGAGATCGGCGATATTTTCACCGAGTGTCAAACGTCCGTTAAGATGCATGGTGTCAATCGGAACATAAGCGCTATATTGTTCGACCATCAATTGCGCTCGTGCGTCAAATTTTTTACGATCTTCGTTCGTCCACCAATTTCTCAAATTACCGTCACCATCTGATTTTCGTCCTTGATCGTCAAAGCCGTGGGTCAATTCATGTCCGATTACCGACCCGATGGCTCCGTAATTTACGGCGTCATCCGCCTCCATGTTAAAGAAAGGCGGCTGCAAAATAGCAGCGGGAAAAACAACCTCGTTCATTTTAGCGCTGTAATAGGCGTTAACCGTCTGCGGCGTCATCCCCCATTCGCTACGATCAACCGGTTTGCCCAATTTATTCATATTGTAGTTATGATGCCAAATGTTGGAACGCATATAGTTTCCCAACAAATCGTCCGCTTCTATTTTGAGAGCCGAATAATCTTTCCATTTATCGGGATAACCGATTTTGGCGTTAAACTTTGACAATTTGATTAAGGCTTCTTTTTTTGTCTGTTCGCTCATCCAGTCAAGGTTTTGAAGACGATTACGATACGATAGCACCAAATTGTCCACCAAATTTTTCATGCGTTCTTTAGCTTGCGGTTTAAAATAGAGCCCCACATAAATACGTCCCAACACTTCCCCAAGGTTGCGATCCACCATACTTACGCCTCGTTTCCAACGAGGACGATTTTTTTCAATGCCACTCAATGTTTTATCATAAAAATCGAAATCCGTTTGCACAAAATCACGCGGCAAAGCATCAGAATATGCTCCGATTAATTTTAATTCAAAATAATCTTTCCATGCTTGCAAAGGCGTCGTCTGCATAATGCCGTCAAAACCTTTAAAATAACCGGGCTGTCGAACAACGATGCTGTCAACAGGCTTTTTTTGTACGCCGGCGATAAACTCTTTCCAACCAAAATGAGGGTATTCGTTTACTAATTGTGAAACATCGTATTTATTATAAGTTTTATCGCGATCCCTATTTTGCACCCGAGTCCAATGTCGGCCGGCTATTTTTTTCTCCAAGGCGATTATTCTATCAACTTTTTCGGCGGCGTCTTGTTCGCCGGCAAGGGTCATAATTTTTATAATATATTTTTTGTATTGATCGCGAAATTTTTTAAACTTCGGACTTTCATTCAAATAATAATCGCGATCCGGCATTCCCAAGCCGGACTGACTCATGTAACAGATATATTGATCGGAATGTTTACCGTCCTGGGAAACATAAAAAGCAAAGGGTGTCTGCACACCGATGGATTGAAGCCAAGCGATTAACTGCGGCAATTCACCTCTAGTTTTAACATTTTTTATTTTTTCCAATGAAGGACGCAAAGGCATCAATCCCAGTTTTTCAATACGAAGCGTATCCATAAAACTTGCGTAAAAATCACCGATTTTCTGTTCATCCGAACCAGGCGGGTTTTTCTTGGCCGCCGCCTCTTCGACGATCTTCCTTAGATGCATCTGAGCCTTATCATACAACGCCGTAAAGGAACCGTAATTCGATTTATCTGCGGGAATTTTTGTTTTCTTTAGCCATGCGCCATTTACATAACGGTAAAAATCCTGTTGCGGACTATAGGATTTATCGAAATTTGTCAGGTCTATACCCGATTGTGGGTTTTCTTTGGCGCACGACACAAACAGCGCTGCTGCACAAAACATAATGATAAAGTTTAAATTTTTCATCTCAACCTCCGTGCGATCTAAAAAATATATAAATGTATTAACTATAACGTTCTTAACCGTAAAACGCTTAGACTGCTGTTCATTTACTTATTCCCAGTTTTTCAAATAGCGCTTTTATGGGCCCCGAGTTTTGCATGATATAAAAATGGATACCGGGAATATTTTTAGATAATAAATCTTCCACTTGTCTTCTCGCCCATTCAACGCCGGCATTAATGACGTCATGCTGCTTCGATGTCATAATTTTATCGGTCAGCTCGCTAGGAATATCCACATAAAAATTACGAGGTATGGTTGATAACTGCTTCTTAGACGTAATAATTTTTATCCCGGGAATAATCGGCGCTTCTATACCGACTTTTCGGCATTTCTCTACAAAATTAAAAAATTTGCTGTTATCGAAAAACATCTGCGTTACAATATAACCCGCGCCGGCGTCAATTTTGTCTTTCAAATATTGAATATCCAAATCCAGATTGGGCGCTTCAAAATGTTTTTCCGGATAACCCGATACGCCGATACAAAAGTCCGACGGTTTAGCGTCTAACAATTCATCCTCAAGGTAAATACCATGATTCATATCGTTAATCTGTTGCACAAGGTTAACGGCATATTCATTGGCCGTTCTACCGGCACGTAAAGGTTTTTTATATCCTTTGTAATCGCCACGTATGGCCATAACATTTTTTATTTCAAGATATTGCAACTCGATTAAAAAATCCTCCGTTTCTTCTCGCGTAAAACCCTGACAAAGAATATGAGGCACCGCGTCGATATTATATTTTTTCTGTATCAAGGCGCAAATACCCAGCGTTCCGGGACGTTTGCGTTTAATACGTTTCTCGATGCCGTGCGGCGTTTCTTCATAGCTAACCTCCGCTGCATGACTCGTTATATCGATAAAAGGAGGATTGAATTTCGATATATCGTCAATGACTTTCAACAAACTCTCTATATCGCCGCCCCTTTTAGGGGGAATGATTTCAAAACTCAACAAAGGCTCTTTCGCATTCCGTAAATGATCTGTAACTTTCATCTGTTTCCCTTTCCACATCAATTTTAACGAAAAAATTAACCCATTATGGTTTTAGATGCAAAATTTATTAAGCTATCAGATTCTTTGTACGGGAAGTCCAACATTTTCCATCCTTTCGGTGGATAAATCTTGGATATAAATATTCTCCAAAAATAGACCATATGTGTTTTGTTTTGCATTTAAGATTTCTCACCTGCTTTAAGCGGATAAGATATCACAAACGAATAATGTGCGGAAAGATTGCGTTTCTTTTGTCAATTAATCACTTTTCCTTCAAATCGCTCTGCTCTAATTTACCCAAACGCAATTCATTTCTTTTTTTCGCAACATAATAATTTTTTTCCTATCTTACAGTTATATTTAAACAAACGGAAATTATGAAACGAACCATATCCAAAACAACAGCCGATTTCGGATTATTATCCGTTACCTTCTTTTGGGGAACCACATTTATTTTTTCAAAACAGATATTGGAAAGCGTTCCTTTGCTTAGTTTTCTTGCCGTCCGCCTTTCACTCGCTGCCATATTTATGGTTATAATCGCACTGCCAAAACGAAAAAAATTAACAAAAAAAACGGTTATTCACGGCGTAATCCTTAGTTTTCTTCTTTTTTTCTCCTATGTAACGCAAATGAACGGTTTAAAATATACAACGGCATCCAATGCCGGTTTTATTACCGGATTATCCGTCGTTTTTGTGCCACTTTTTTCCATCTTATTTTTTAAAGCGCATCCTAAACTAAACGCTTTAATAGGCGTCGCTTTGGCAACCGTAGGCTTGTTGCTTCTATCCGGCGGTAATCCTTTCGGGTGGAATAAAGGCGACTATCTCGTTTTAACCTGCGCCGTTATTTTTACTTTTCATGTTATCTTAACCGGAAAATTTTCACGGGAAAACGATATTTACCTGTTAACGGCGGTACAGCTCTCGGCGACGGGAATATTAAGCATGATTGCGCTGCCCTTTTCGAATACACCCCTGTATATTCCTTCGACCAATAATATTTTATTGTTGATCTATCTTGCGCTATTCGGAACGGTTTACACATTTTTGATGCAAACGGCTATGCAGCAATATACAACCAATACGCGCACGGCTCTTGTTTTTTCTATGGAACCGGTTTTTGCCACGCTTTTCGCCTACATTTTTGCAGACGAAATTCTTAGTCCGATTGCATGGCTCGGCGGCTTGTTAATATTATCGGGTATGCTAAGCGCGGAAATTGAATGGGCGGATAGATTATTTAAAAATAAAAAATAGGCATAGACGGCGATTGCTGTTTAACCTTTTTTTGTATTTTTCCGTTAAACGCTTTATTTTGTGGTTAAAGATTATCAACAAACATTTTATTGTATTGCACTTTCAAAAAACTACAATGCCGTTTATAAAAACACAGGTTATGTCTCGGGTAAAAAACATACGATCTGTCATGTTTTAAAGAATTGTACTCCCGATAAGTCGGAAACGGAAATCTCAAATAGACTTTATAAATTTATAAGCGTTTTTTTATCAGGAATACCATTATGGATTTTTCCATTATTATACCGGTTTTAAACGAAGAGTTCAAAGTTAAAAACGATATTATTGCCGCCGATTATTTTCTTACCAACAACAAATATAAAGGCGAAATAATCATCTCCGACGACGGCAGTATTGATAAAACCGTTGAAGTTTGCGATTCTTTGATTGGGCATATCTCTCATAATTTGATCATATTAAAAAGTGATCGACATAAGGGTAAAGGAAGCGCGGTTCGCCGAGGCGTTTTGGCTTCGTCAGGCCGAATTGTTCTGTTTATGGACAGCGGTTTAAACATACCCATTGACCAAGCTAAACGCGGAATATATTTATTAGAATCCGAAAAAGCCGATTTAGCCATTGCTTCAAGAAGATTACCACATAGCATTATTCATGTCCCGCTTATTTGGCACCGGCGAATATTTTCGTATCTATTCCGTAAAACCGCCAAACATTATCTGCCCATTCCCCGCCATCTGACCGATACGCAATGCGGCTTCAAATTATTTAAAGGACACATTGCCAGGGAACTATTTGCCGCATCCGTTATCGACGGGTTTCTTTTTGATATCGAAATCATTTTACGGGCAAACCTGCGCGGATTTAAAATAATGGAATTTCCGGTAGACTGGACATGCGATAGAGATACGCGATTGCGGGTTAAGAGCACTTTTATAACTACAGTTAATGAGCTACGTAAAATCAAGGAATTGTTATCGAATTCCCCATAGGAAGTGAATTAATTTATTCCTTTGATCAATATATTTACAAACGATATCTATAAGTATGTTAACCATAAAAAAACTAATTGAAAATTATTTACAAGAAAATAAACTGCGCAAAGTTGATATTATCCGTACCATGCCCTATAAGAACGAAGCCAAAGCCTTGCGGCGTTTGCAAAATTTGTTAGACAACAACCAGTACGATGAACGTTTTTTAACGCTCTTATCTGCGGCAACCGCTATTGATATGACAATTATAAAACAGGCAATAAAAAATTCGGAAACTATACGACGAAAAAAACAAAAGCAGGAAATGCGAGAACGCTTTGCGCCCCATATTTGGCTGTTGCATGAAAACGAACGTCCTTCTTCCCTATTGCCCCTTATGGTTGCAGGCATAAAACGCTATAAATACATTGAATTACCCGATGGTATAAAGAGTCTCTCTTTATGGGAACAAATAGAACGCGTAAAGGAAATTTTTTATGATTATTATGAAGAAAATAAAAACAAATATTCTCCTTTCGGTCAAATCACGGGCTATTGCTACTTTTATGCTTTTGAAGAATATGTAAAATTATCGATAAACGGCAATATTATAGGATATTTTACAGGCAGCGTCGCCCGCGGTCAATTTACTTTAAGTATCGATAAAAAAACAAGAAGGGGTAAATTACCCATGGGGTGAGCCAATTTTGATTATTCAAATTTGGAAAAAATTTAAATAGTGATCATTCCATTAACATAACGAAATAAAACAATAAAAAAGGTATCTTTTATGAACAATATGATCAAATGTCCGGTTTGCGGCCACGAATTTGCCGTGGACGAAGCTTTTTTACATCAGGCAGAAGAACGTATTAAAGCGGAATATGATAAAAAAGCCGCTCTGCAGGTAAAAAATTTGGAGGAGCAAAGAAAAAATCTTGAAAAGGAAAAAGCACAAATAGAGGCAATGAAAGAGAGGCAGGAAGAAATTTTACGCGTACAATTGGAAAAAGAGAAGAAAAAATTGCTTACCGACGTTCAAAAACAAGCGCGGGAAAAATTCGAATCGGAGTTAGAAGCTTTGCGAACCGAAAACGAAAAACAGAAAAAAGAGAATAAAGCATTGCAAAAAAAAGAGCTTGAATTATTGCGACGTGAAAATGAATTAAAGGAAAAGGCGGAAGAGATAAAAATAAAAGCCGAAAAAGAAGCCTTGCGTCAACGGGATCAAATAGCCTCCGAAATACGCAAACGAGAAGAAGAAAAGAATGCGCTCAAAATTAAAGAGTATGAAAAAAAATTAAAGGATCAAAAAGAACTTATTGCAGAGATGAACCGAAAGGCTGAACAGGGTTCCATGCAAATGCAGGGGGAAGTTATGGAACTCGCCTTGGAAGAATTCCTCGATAGGCAATATCATCTTGATGATATCAGGGAAGTAGGTAAGGGACAGCGCGGCGCAGACGTTATTCAAAACGTTATAAATGAATTCGGACAAAATTGCGGCAAAATAATTTACGAGACCAAACGAACCAAAAGTTTCGGTGGCGATTGGATTGACAAGCTAAAAAAAGATCAGCGCGAAGCTCAGGCAGATATTGCAGTACTTGTAACGGAAACCATGCCGAAAGATTTACAGCGCTTCGGTATTAAAGACGGAGTTTGGGTATGCAGTTTTCCCGAAGTTCAAGGATTATCTTATGTTCTGCGAGAAATTTTAATTCGTACGCAGGCAGTTAAATCGGTAGATGAGAATAAAAATGATAAAATGACTTTATTATATAACTATCTCACCAGTCGTGAGTTTGCCGGCAACATCGAAACCATTGTTGAAAGTTTTAGCAATATGAAAAACGATATTGAAAAAGAGAAACGCGCCATGCAGCGCATTTGGAAAGAACGAGAAAAACAGATCGAGCGGGTCATCGGCAGCACTGTAGATATGTATGCCTCCATAAAAGGCATTGCAGGAAAATCCATTGCCACCGTTAAAGCGCTCGAATTGCCCGGCACTACGGAATAACGAAAAATCGCTACTATTACAATCACTTGGACGCGCTTATCAATAAATTTACAATCACAATAAAAACATAGTCTTAAGTTTCTCCAGCGCCGCTTGTAAATTCTCTGGTAACGGGCTTTCGAAGGAGACCGTTTCTGCGCTGAGCGGATGAATAAAGGTAAGTTTACGGGCATGCAATGCTTGATGTGGCAGCAATTTTAACAAATGCTGCCCCCGTCTTTTTAACTGCGGCGGAAGGCGATTAAGCTGCGATTCGCGACCGCTGTAATCGGGGTCGCCCACAACAGGATGGTGAATATAATTCATGTGTACACGGATTTGATGCGTACGTCCCGTTTCCAAACGAATTTCCAACAACGTAAAGTAGGTATAATCTTGTAAAACTTTATAACGGGTTACGGCTTCACGGCCATCTTTACTTACGGCCATTCGCGTGGGATCGCGGC
>CAYRJN010000086.1:0-15508 GCA_964424545.1 uncultured Calditrichaceae bacterium | reverse complement strand
TTCCTTAATTTCATTCATTAAATCCTGAAAGATCAACACTTCCCGTTCATCTAATTTTTTTAAAATAAACGAAGTTTGTTCTTCGATGGTTACTTCAATCCTGTTAACTACATGCTGGCTAACTTTCGGCATATTATCCAACGCTCTTCTAAAAGCCAGCAAAAGATTAAATAACGTCACCTTTTCCACAAAATCTTCATCGGAAATATTTTCCAATTTCGGCAGAAAATCAAAATATTTACGCGCCTGTAATTTTTGACGCTTTTCATACATACCGTGAAGATCGTACGAGGCCTCTTTAAAACGCTTATATTCGATGAGTTTTTCAACCAATTCCGTGCGCGGATCCTCCGCTTCTTCTTCACCGTCCGTTTGTTGTTTGGGCAACAAAAGACGCGCTTTGATATGCATCAAAATCGCAACCATTTCGATAAAATCGCCGGCCACATCAAGATCAAGACTCTTCATCGCCTCAATATATTCCAGAAATTGCTCGGTGATTTCCGCGATGGGAATATCATAAATATCCACTTCATTTTTGCGAATTAAAAAAAGAAGCAGATCAAAGGGGCCTTCAAAGATATCTAATTTTATTTTATACGGCATTAAGTTTATCTTCTATCTTTTTATTCACTTCTTCATTCTTCATTGGATATTCATTATTCTTCGTTCAAAAACGAACGTTCAATCAATCTGCAATGCCCAAACGCCTCAACCTTCATCATGCGCCGTTATTGCTTCATCGCAGTTTATCCCAACTTTCCAAATCCGATTGCTTTTCTCAATTCCTGCAAAAAGGGCATGCTGTATTCTCGCGCTTTTTGCGCGCCTTGCTGCAAAATTTCTTCAATATGCTGCGGTTTTTTCAACAGCTCTTCATAACGCTGCCTTGGTTCGAGCAATTCGGCGTTTATTTTCTCAAATAGAATTTGTTTCATTTCGCCCCAGGCAATTCCTTTCGCATACCGTTCGCGCATATCTTCTATTTCCGCTTCATCGGCAAAGGCTTTGTAAAATTCAAATAAAGTGGATGTATCCGGATCCTTGGGCTCGCCCGGTTCCTGCGAATTGGTTTTGATCTTCATTATCATTTTACGCAATTTATTTTCGGGAAGAAAAAGAGGGATTGTATTATTGTAACTTTTGCTCATTTTTTGACCGTCCAACCCCGGTAAAACCGAAACATTCTCATCGATTATAGCTTTAGGCAGAGTAAAATGTTCGCCGTAGTAATGATTATAACGCGCGGCAATATCGCGAGTCATTTCCAAATGTTGAATCTGATCTTTTCCAACCGGAACTTCATCGGCATTAAACATCAATATATCGGCGGCCATTAAAATAGGATAATTATAAAGCCCCATGCTGATCCCATGGTCAGGGTCTTTGGTAGCGCTTTGTTCGTTCAAAGCTACCGCAGCTTTATACGAATGGGCGCGATTCATTAACCCCTTTGCCGTCATACAAGTAAGTATCCAGGTAAGTTCAAAAATCTCAGGAATATCGGATTGGCGGTAAAAGATGGATTTATCCGTATCCAATCCCAGCGCCAACCAAGTAGCTGCAATTTCTAAAGTAGATTTTTTAAGCACTTCAGGATCGCGATTTTTAACCAAAGCATGATAATCCGCTAAAAAATAAAAACTGACGGTTTCATCCGCATGGCTCATCTTGATGGCAGGACGAATGGCGCCCACATAATTACCGATATGCGGCGTTCCCGTCGTTGTAATACCGGTAAGAATTCTTTTTTTACTCATCTATTTCGTTTCCTTGCGTTGATTCGTTATTCCATTTTTATAAGCATAAAAATTATATGCAAAAAAGCTTTACTGTTAATTCGTTAAAAAATGAATATAATCATTTTTGGGATAAAATGAAATTACTAATTTTCGACGGGAAAGATGTAGAGTCAATATTTAAGAGACATGTATTGCTTGTAGACTATTTAAATTTTTAGAGAAAGATTCAAGGCAAAATAATTTAACTTATCGATCTTCAGTATATCGTTAAATTGAAGATTGTAAGAAAAGCCGATACAATAATATTTGTACAAAACTGTATTGATCAAGGCTGTAAAATCAAAGCCCGAATTATCCCCTGTAAAATCATTTACACCGCCAAGCTCAGCGGGGCCCTGATCCCCCGGCAAATAACCGATTATTTCATCCGTTATTTCATAACCTGCAGTTTTCGATTTATTGGAAAAAGCAATTGAATAACCGGGACCGGCGCCAACCGTTAATGTAAAATTTTTTTTGTCAATAATATCATAATTAAAAAGAACCGGTATTTTAATAAAAGACGCAGAAAAATCAAGATTATATATCGCCCGATAAATCGTCCCGTCATTGTCAATATACTCGCCTTGCAGATTGTTCGCACTATTCTTTAATTGCGTATACAACACCGCGCTGCTAAAACTAAAGGCTTTTATGCGATAAATTCGAACGGATAAACCGTATTGATAACCAAATCTGGCTTTTGTGTCATTGTTTAGAAAAGATGAAAACGCCGCCCCGGCGCTGATCATAATTCGCCCGCCATTATCCTTAGCGTCCAAATTAGTTGAGACTTGATTGTTCTGAGCCTTTAAGGGTATCGCAAAAAATAAAAAACATAATAATAAGTATAACTTCATGGCCGCCTCTAAAAAAAACGTACAAACGTTGACGATCAATAATCGCTTTTATTTAGGTGCAGAGAAGATACTACTTTTCGCAAACTGAGACAAATTTTAGTTTTTCAACTCTTTTTTATTATCGATAATTTTCATTATATCAATAGGTTTTTTATCGTTTTCTTTGGCAATATCCTTTAATATCATGCTTGCATCGGCTCTGATGCCGGCCCCTTTTAGACGCTGTAAAGCGTTTTGTAATTCAATATTCAACTGCTTGCAAACATCCGCCAAAGATATCCAGCCTAAGCCCGACCCGTAATAGGGCGAAGTTTCGCTTGTTTTTTTGACCGTTTTCATTTTTTCAAACAGCTTAAGAGGCGTTATCGCGTTACGTTCGGCAACATCTTTTATGATTTCATCTTCACCGGCATTTATATTGTTTTGGCGTAAATTCTTTAACATTTCCTCCGCGGGCATATCAATAGCGGTGGACAGCTCGCTAAAAGTCATCGATTCCGCATGGGGAACCGGCGGCTCTGTTGTATCATCCGACCAGCTTTCGGTTAAATATTCTCCAAAGTCCATAACATAATTAAACGGGGCAACATTAAAAAGCGTCATGAAAAAGATAACAACGGTCAGCAACAGAGATATAAATAATTCCTTCTTTAATAAGATTTTTTCTTTTGTTTTTTTACGAAGATACGACACAAAAGCGTACCAATTATAATAAAGATGAAAACCGCTGGCGATAATAAACAGAAAAGTAAAAATGGTATGCAACGCCTGCCATTGCTCTTTTTCAAGTCCCAATATGGTCAGATGCGTCCATTTGGCCACTCGACCGGCGGAAGCAAGATACAAAATCACACCGGACAGCAGTATAAAAATTCCCGAAAAAATAATATAAAGGCTGGTAAAAGAACGCCAATTTATTTTTTTACTTTGTTGATTCGACATTATTCTCTCCATTTAATTTTTTTTAACATTTATCCATGGTTCACGATACGTTTATTGTTAATACTGAAAAACAGTGCAATATCTTTCATTTTTTTATCGATTGGATTATTCAAACTGAAAAAATGATACATTATTTTATCATATCGGAATTTCAAAAAACAACCTATTTCGGACATTTTTATTTATTTTTGAATTATTCTCAATTTTAAAATTATACATCGTTCACATAGGCCGTATTTTAGATTCTCCAATTTATCTGAGAATGACAATATTGGACGTTTTTGTTACCGTTTCTACATTCTCCCCTTCCTTGTCATTCCCAATCCCGTATTGACGGGACGGGAATCTAAATCTTGCTATTGTCTATATTCAGATTCCTTCTTTCGAAGGAATGACACGTTGACGATTCTGTTCGCACTTTTTTCATTAACCACTTTACGAAGCTATGTGCTAATTTCAAAATGACGGAGATAATACAGGATAAGAAATATAGTGTTAATAAAATCCCCATGATTAGCCATTTCTGTTTCTGTTAAGCATATATAAATGGCCGTCCTCTTTCTGACAAAATAAAAAGCCGCTTCATTAAAGCGGCTTTTCTTCACGCATGAAAGCGGGGGAGGGGAGAACCCCGCTTTCTTTTTATAGGACAGACTTGTTATTGACGTCCGTCTTGTTTTTTACTGCCGTTATATTTATGAGCATTGCGGGAGCCATTCCTACTGTCGTCGCCCATGCCACCGCCATTATTGGCGCGCGAGCCCTTCATATGTTTGTATTGATGTTTGTTTCGATCACTATAGTTATGCATATTACCGTTGCCGTCGTGCGGGCGTACAAAATCCGGATCCTGACCGTTGGGAATACCGTCCCCGTCCGAATCCATGGCATTATCGTTTATTCCATCGCCGTCTTCGTCAACAAACCCGCGGGCTCCGTGACCATGCCCGTTGGCGTTTTTCATTTTCGGGCCCGTATAATCTTCATCCATACCGTTTGGAATACCGTCTCCATCGGCATCGGGAGCGTTATCGTTAAATCCGTCTCCGTTTTCATCTACAAAGCCGTTACCATGATTATTGCCGGTATCCTGTGCATAACTGTAATTTGAAAAGAATGCCAATAGGGCTAAAGTTAAGCTTATATTGATCATAAGTTTAGATAATGTCTTCATTATATCCTCCTATTAATTTATTTTTTATCTGCCGTTAATAGCTACAAATGGCGTGCCAATTATAAACAAAGCAACTCAACCTATTAAATAACAAGAAGATATAATATTTTTGAAATTTTGTAATTTTATATAAAATCGACAAAACGGTCGATCGCAATAATCGTTTGGTCGAAAATAAGGCACATTCGGTAAGAGATCGCGTAAGTTTTTCCAAGCGTGATTTACGATTTTATTTTTTTGACATTATCCGATCAACTCGTTAAAATAATATCGTTATGGAAAACTTAGACATCCCCAAACAGAAAACTATTTTCATAATTACGCAATCGTATAAAAGAAGCGTTTCTTATATTCTTAAACACAAGCTGCTGTCTTTTTTAATACTTTTCTTTTCTCTGATGCTGATAACAGGATCATCTTTTTATTTTAGTATTCCCGATGTAAGTTGGTTAAAAAATAAAAACCCAAAAAGCACGGCTTTAATGCGCCAGCGTATTGACGAAGCGGCAAAAATAGGCAAAAAACTTAAAATACGACAGCAATGGGTTTCATTTAAAACCATACCGTTGATATTACGCCAAGCCGTGCGCGTAAGCGAAGACGCGGGATTTTACTTTCACAATGGCATTGATTTTGAAGAGCTTAAAGAATCTTTAAAAAAAAACTGGGAAAAAGGAAAAATTGTACGTGGCGGCAGCACCATCACTCAGCAGCTTGCCAAGAATCTTTTTCTTTCTACGGATAGAAGTTACTGGCGCAAATTAAAGGAATATTTTATAGCAAGAAGATTAGAAAAAGAACTCTCCAAAACGCGTATTTTTCACCTCTATTTGAATGTTATAGAATTCGGTCGCGGAATCTTTGGAGTACAAGCAGCCTCCCGTTACTATTTCGGCAAAAATGTTAATCAACTCTCTTTAAATGAATTAGTCCGCCTTGCCGCAATAATCCCTCGTCCTCTCAAAATAAAACCAAACGGCGACAGCCGCTGGCTGCGCTGGAAAACAAAATGGATATTGCGGAAACTAAAAAAATATCATTATATCAACGATCGGGAATATAGAGACGCATTACATAAAAAAAATTGACTGAATGCTTTTATTTCTCTAAATTTAAAATTCTATTTACGGGGCTATAGCTCAGCTGGGAGAGCGCTGCGTTCGCAATGCAGAGGTCAGCGGTTCGATCCCGCTTAGCTCCACCAATTTTATACAGTTCAACCATTTGCCAGGTCCCGCGCAATAGACCAACGCCCAACCCCGTCAGGTCCGGAAGGAAGCAGCGGTAAGCGTACGGGATATGTGCCGCGGGTTCACCTGGCATTCTTATTTACGGTAAATCGTATGAGTTATGTCGTTATTGCCAGAAGATGGCGTCCCCAACAGTTTGACGAAATAATCGGTCAGCAACATGTTTCCAAAACATTGGCCAACTCCATCGCTAATAACCACATCGCCCATTCGTTCATTTTTACCGGTCCACGCGGCGTGGGCAAAACCACTACGGCAAGAATTTTGGCCAAAGCGCTCAACTGTGAAAAAGGTCCTACCCCTACGCCTTGCAACGAATGCTCTTCTTGTAAAGCCATAACCAAAGGCAATTCATTGGACGTACAGGAAATCGACGGCGCCTCAAACCGCGGCATTGACGAAATCCGTAATCTACGCGAAAACATCCGTTTCAGTCCCACAAGCGGCAAATATCGTATATATATTATTGATGAAGTGCATATGCTTACCAAAGAGGCCTTTAACGCGTTGTTGAAAACGCTCGAAGAGCCTCCCGAACATGCCGTATTCATTTTTGCAACGACGGAAATTCATAGAGTTCCGGCGACAATTCTTTCCCGCTGTCAGCGTTTCGACTTTAAACGTATTCCTTTAAATACTATCATAGAACATCTGCGTTATATTTGTAAATCGGACAACGTTGAAATCGACGATGAAGCGTTATTGCAGATCGCCAAAAAAGCAGACGGCTCTATGCGCGATTCACAAAGCATTCTCGATCAGATCATTTCATACAGCAGCGGAAAAATCACTTTCGAAGATGTCTCTCAGGCGCTCGGCGTTATCCGTCAGGATATCTTCTTTAAAACTTCCGATCTGGTTAATAAAGGCGATATCAAAGCTCTGATTCTTCTTTCGAACAAAATTCTTTCCGCCGGATATGATTTGAACGAATTTTTACTGGGACTTGAGGAACATTTTCGCAATATTTTGATTGCCAATACCATGCAGTCCACAGAACTGATTGACGTCTCTGAAAATTATCTTGAACAATATATGGAAAGCGCGTCTCATTTCAAGCAAAACGATTTAATCCTCTACTTACAAATTATTTCCGACATTATTAAAGATATTAAATGGAGCAAACAACCACAGCTCAAATTAGAGCTCGGTCTGATCAAATTGGCCAAGCTTCCCTCAACTCAGGATATCGGCGAAATTTTAAAGCGCCTTGACCTGCTAAAAAAAAAAGCCCTGACCGATAATAATCCTCCGGTTTACAGCGCATCACCCCATGAAATACAAGGAATGGTTGCCGAAACGGCGCTCACGTTAAAAGAAATAACATCAAAATGGCATGATGTTATTGAAGAAGTGCACGCAAAAAAGCCCACCATAGCCTCGCTTCTGCAAAACGGACAATTAAGTAAATTTGAAAACGATAATTTAACAATAAATCTGTCGGAAGCGAGTGAAGAGCTGATTAAAAAGAATCTCATCTTAATCGAGGACAGTGTCTTTTCCGTTTTTCAAAAAGATATCGTTATCGATTTTAATTACGTAGCAGCTGCAAAAACAAAGTCGCAAGCCAAGCATAACGGCCCCACAAAAAAAGAGATTATAGAAGAACTTGAAAAATTAAAAGCCAAAGACCCGTTGATTAGGAAATTTATTGATGAATTCGACTTGGAACCCATTTAGAGGAGTATGATATGAATATAAATGACATATTAAAACAAGCGCAAAATATGCAGGCGCAAATGCAGAAAGCGCAGGAAGATTTGGTTAATATAACGGTTGAAGGCTCGGCCGGCGGAGGAATGGTAAAGGTAAAAGCCAATGGAAAACTTGAAATTCTTTCTATTAACATCGATCCCGAGGTCATTAACGGCGAAGATAAAGAGATGTTGGAAGATTTAATCGCCGCCGCCGTTAATCAAACCATTAAAAACGCTCAAGCCAAAGCTAACGAAGAGATACAAAAAATAACCGGCGGACTCAATTTACCCGGAAATTTCAAAATACCCGGATTATAAGCATGAATTTTTTCGGAATTAACGCGCTTGAAACATTAATTAACAGCCTCAGCCGTCTGCCGGGCATCGGCAAAAAGACCGCTCAGCGTCTCGCTATTTTTATTTTAAAAAGCGATAATCAATTCGCTGAAGAACTGGCAGACTCTATCCTAAAACTAAAACATGACACACAATTATGCCAACGTTGTTTCAACATCGCTGAAGGCCCCCTATGCCAAATTTGTCAGGATGAACGACGCGACGGTCGTAAAATATGTCTCGTAGAAGATATTATCGATATCATGGCCGTTGAATCGTCTCACGAATTTAACGGCAGATACCATGTTCTTGGCGGCGTTATTTCACCGTTGTCGGGCGTTATGCCCGAAGATTTACATATTAAGGAATTAATTAATCGCGTAGCGCAAGAAGATATTAAAGAGATAGTAATGGCTCTCAATCCCAGTACGGAAGGCGAGGCCACCATGATTTATATTTCCAGACTGCTGAAAGACAGCGACGTTTTGATTACTCAACTTGCCAGCGGCGTGCCGATCGGTTCCAATTTGGAATTTATCGATCCGGCTACCATAGGCAGAGCCATCCTTACGCGTCGTAAACTATAATCTCCATTCCCATTGTTCGCTGGCCAATTCACTATCGGCAAATAACTTTTTAGCTTCCTTTTCAATCTCACGTAGCTGCTCATCGCTGTTATTGGGGTCATGATGAAATAATAATAACTTTTTAACTTTAGCCTGTGCGGCGCAGCGGCAAGCCATTTCGTAGCTGCTGTGCCCGTAACCGGAAAATAGTCGATACTGTTGCGGCGTATATTGGGCGTCGTGGATCAGTACATCGGCGCCGGATGCAAATTCGGCGAGCCGCGCATCGCCGCCGTCAAATTCTTCAATATCCGTAGCAAAAACCAGATTATGGTTTCCATAAGAAATTTTATATACCTGCGAACCGTTTTTAGGATGAAAATAATACTTTATATTTTTTACGGTAATTTCACCTTTTTGCGCTTTAAAGTCGGAACTTCGACTGCTTTGCGGCCCTTCTTTTCCGGGGATAAAGGATATGATGGTATCTTCATTGATATTTTCGAAGGTTTTTACGGAACGGAGCTCATGCCATTCCACAGGAAAAAACTGCGGCATAAAATAGGTGCGAATAATTTGTTCGAAATCCATTCCTAAAGAGGGCGACCCAAAAAAATGAATATGCACATTGGGCATATAAAGGGGAACAAAAAAGGGCAAACCCATTAAATGATCCAGATGGGTATGTGTAAAAATGAGACTAATATGAAATGGAGATTTGTGCGTTTTATTATATTCCGATATTTCCGGCAAAAGCGCTTTTCCAAGCTCTATCAATCCGCTGCCTGCGTCAAAAATAATAACATGCTCCGGAGAACGAATCAACAAACAAGGTGTATTTCCGCCGATTTTCGTTCCATTTTCAAATGAAACCGGATAGCTGCCACGAACACCGTAAAGTTTACTTAAAAGATTATAATCAGCCATGGGATAAGTCCTTGTCTAATTTTTTTGGAATATTTAGGATTTTTTATTGCCTTGAATATTACGCCGCTTTTGTTATGACGCCGATTCCGCAACGCGCTTTATTTATTTTTCTCTGTTCGGAAGCATAAAAATATTATCTTACAAATCGATTATTGTAAATATTTGGATATTCCGACTAAATCGAAAAATGAGAACCTGATATTGATCGCCCTCTTTTTAATCAATTTGTTACGCTACGTACTATGCGTTGCAGTACCATCGCCTAAGACTTTGCTTCCAATTGTTTAATGCGATCGCGTATTTGAGCCGCTTTTTCATACTCTTCCGCTTCAACGGCCTTTTGCAGTGCTTTTTTAAGTTTATTGATATCCTCGTCCACAGATTTACCTACAAGCGCCTCTTCCAATTCATTGCGACCTCTTTCATTATAATTATAGGCGGCTTTATCCATCACCTCCTCTTCGACAAAGATCGGGACATCAAGACGAACGGCAATGGCTATTGCATCGCTGGGACGGGAATCCACCTCCAATTTACCATAGGCGCTTTCCAAATGCAATAAAGCGTAATAAGTACTATCGCGCAATTCGGAAATGACCACTTTTTCCAGCGAAAGATTGGCTGCATCCAATAAATTTACAATCAAATCGTGGGTAATCGGACGAGGAGGTTTTTGGTTTTCGAGCCCAAAAGCAATAGATTGCGCTTCATATTCGCCGATTATTATGGGAAGCGTTCTTTCTCCCTCTTTATCCTTCAGCAGTATTCCGCTTGCCTGAGTCTGCGTTAGAAAAATTCCGTCAATGCTTACGCGAATCATTAATTCTCCGTCCTTTTTTACACCGCCTCAACAGCCGTCACTTCGGGCACCTGCATCTTCAAAATACGTTCAATGCCTTGCTTTAAAGTAATGGTAGACATTGGACAGCCGCCGCATGCGCCTATTAATTGAATATAAACAACATTATTCTCATCGATTCGTACAAATTTCAGATCCCCGCCGTCCGCCTGCAATCCAGGACGAATACTGTCCAGGGCCTTTAGCACTCTTTCTTTCATAAACTCCCCGCTCGGGATAACCCGAGATTTTATTTTTTATTAAACCATTGATTTAATGCGTGAAATTGTTAATAGTTCTAAAAATATTTTAATTTAATATTTTTTTTATTTCCTATAAGTTTACTAAAATTTACGAGAAAATCAACGATTTTTTAATCCGAACTCATAACCGGCGTCAATTGCCTTACGATTTATTTCCTGCAGGCGTTTTCTTTTTATTGCCGATTTAAGCGTTTCATATAAAACATCCTTTGAAAACAGACCGCTGTATGCCGCATAAGCCGCCATGGTTACCATATTAGCCGTTCTCGTGTTGCCGAGTTTATCGGCCATCTCGGTGGCCGGAATGGCCAATACATTCACATCTTTGCGTTCAACATCTATATCAATCAACGAGCTGTCATAAATAATGAGTCCGTTTTTTACTACATCATTTTCAAACTTTTCGAGAGACGGACGGTTAAGCGCAATTAATACTGTGGGATTGGAAACCATCGGCGAACCGATTTCGATATCGCGAATATTAACATGGCAATTTGCCGTACCGCCACGCATCTCCGGACCGTATGAAGGCAGCCAGGAGACATGATAATCTTCCAAAAGGCCAGCCTGCGCCAACGCTGCGCCAAGCAACAGAACGCCCTGTCCGCCAAAACCGGCCACTTTGATTTCAGGGTTTGCAAAACCTTCATGGGGAGCAACTCGGGGCGGTTTCTCTTTTATCTCTTCAAAATTCAGCTCTAAAGCGTCCCTTACCTCTTCTGCCGTCGGTTCATAGGTATTCACAGCATAGGGCTCTATTTCTTTGGTAATATCTTTATAAACGCCCAAAGGGAATTGCGCCAGCATAACGTCGCGTATCCAATGCAAGGAATCCACCGGATCCATTTTCCACCCCGAAGGACAAGGCGATAATACTTCTATCAGTGAAAAACCGAGATTATCTACCTGGTTTTTTAATGCTTTACGCACGGCCATACGCGCTCGCGCGCGGTGTTTATTATCAAAGAGCGCGACGCGTTCCACGTAAACCGGCGCTTGAAGCTGGCTGATTAATTCGGCAATCTTGATGGGAAAACCCTCATTGCCCGCATTTCGGCCGTATGGCGTTGTCGTTGTTCGCTGATCAATCAATGTCGTAGGCGCCATTTGCCCGCCAGTCATACCGTAAATGGCGTTGTTGATAAAGAAAACCGTAATATTTTCGCCGCGGTTGGCCGCATGCAATATTTCAGCCGTACCGATAGCGGCAAGATCGCCGTCGCCCTGATAACTAATTACAATACTTTGCGGATGAGCGCGTTTAATACCCGTGGCTACCGCGGGAGCGCGGCCATGCGCCGCTTGAATATTGCCCGTATCAAAATAGTAATATGCAAAAACAGAACAGCCTACGGGGCTTATTAAGATTGTTTTATCCGCTATTTCAAAATCATCCAAAGCTTCCGCAATAAATTTATGCACATTGCCATGTCCGCAACCGGGACAATAGTGAGGCATTTTTTTATCGGCGCTGGGATTTCGTTCATATATATCATAAAAACTTTTTGCTTTACTTAATACTTTTGCTGCCATAATTCACCCCGAATGTTAATCGATAATTGATTTTGCATATTCATATACTTCTTTGGTAGACGGCACAACTCCGCCCATTCTTCCGTAAAATTCCACCGCTTTACGCCCCAATACCGATAGCCGCACATCGTCAATCATTTGACCGTTACTCATTTCCACAACAAGGAACTTTTTAACTTTTTCGGTCAGTTTATCAATATGTTTTTTGGGAAAGGGAAATAGTGTCTTGGGTCTTAATAATCCCGCTTTATAACCTTCGTTTCTCAATTGCTCAACCACCGTTTTTAAAATGCGCGATATAATACCATAGCCGATCAAAACGTATTCGGCATCATCAAGCATAAATTCTTCCACGCGCACTTCGTTTTTTTCGATGTCGGCATATTTCTCCTGGAGTTTTATATTATGTTTTTCCAAGTCTTCCGCATCAAGGTAAATACTGCTGATTAAATTATGCTTACTTTCTTTATCGCCATAAAGCGCCCAATCATACCGCGGCAAACTTGTTTTTGCTTCGTTAAATTCCACCGATTCCATCATTTGTCCGGTGAATCCGTCCGCCAGCATGTAAACCGGCGTGCGGTATTTTTCCGCTAAATCAAAAGCGAGCGACGTCATATCCGCCATCTCCTGTCCGCTATTTGGCGCCAAGACAGGACATTTATAGTTACCGTGACCGCCGCCCTTAACGATCTGATTATAATCGGCTTGTTCAGGCGCAATATTGCCCAGTCCGGGACCGCCGCGCATAATATCCACAATCAGACAAGGCAATTCCGCCCCGGCTGCATAAGAAACGCCCTCCTGTTTAAGACTAATTCCGGGACTCGAGGAGGCTGTCATAACACGCACTCCCCCGCTTGCCGCTCCATAAACCATATTAATAGCCGCCACCTCGCTCTCCGCTTGTAAAAATGTTCCGCCTACTTTCGGTATAAACTTTGCGGCCGCTTCGGCAATTTCACTGGCCGGAGTAATCGGATAACCGAAATATAGACGACATCCGGCTAATATAGCGCCGCGTACCAGCGCATCGTTACCCTTTATTAATATCTTCGACATCAGGCGACCTCCTCTCCGGAATATTCATATCCTTTTTTAAATACGATTATCGCTTCCGGTTCGGGACAAGCATAAAAACAAACACCGCAGCCGGTACATCCTTCGTCAACATAATATGCATAATGATAACCTTTACTGTTAAATGCATCGCTAAATTTCAAAACATCAACAGGACAAGCATCAATGCATATACCGCAACCTTTGCAAAGCTCCGGCTCAACTTTTACAAAAGGTTTGTCCAGAATTTTAACGCCCATTATAACCTCGTATCTTTAGTTTGTGAAATATATCGATAAACAACTACATTTTCTTTCTGCTTTCTAATTTAAACATAAATTTCGTTCCGTACAAACCAGAATAAATATTTTTCTTAACTATGCCAAAAAATTTCTTTTACGGCGGCTTTTAAATTTTCAAAACGCGCCATAACAAACAATAAGTCGCTTAACCTGTTTAAATAAATTAACAATTCAATGCGGATATTTTCATTCTCCATAAAACGCACCAAAAGACGTTCCGTCCGGCGCGCAATTGTTCTTGCCAAATGTATAAATGAAGCGCTTTCCGATCCTCCAGGAAGAATAAACCTTTTAAGCGTCGGTAATTGAGCGTTTAATTTATCTATCCATTCTTCCAATTTTGCAATATCATCGAGGTTTATCGGTTTAACGTCGGAAGGCATTTTGCCGGCCGGGGCCGCAATTTCCGTAGATAAATTAAACAGGTCATTTTGTAAAACGGAAATTATTTTTTTTACTTCCGTTAAACGGCTTTTTGCCCGAACGATGCCAAGTAGACTGTTCAATTCATCAATCGTACCGTAAAGCTCAACGCGTTCGCTACTTTTTTTAACCTTTTCCCCGCCAAGTAAAGCCGTGTAACCTTTGTCGCCAAAACCGGTATAAATTTTCATAATGTCAGTCCGTTAAAAACATATCTTTCTTTAACCGACATATTATACTAAAAAAAACAATCAAAAACTTTATTTTTTTTATAAATTTATCGGAAATATTGAAAAATAATTTTATATAAGAAAGGTAATGGTGGAGCAATTGGAATATGAAGAGACGCTGTATAAATTTATTCTGATTTCTTCTTTTTGTATTGAGCTAAGATAAAATGTAAATCAGTATTCTTTTTTAAAATTCCCATAGACTATAATAGAAGAGGAGATTTATTAATAAACAAACCTCCTCTTCAAAAAACTCACCCGTATCAAAGTTATTACAGTCAACCCTATCGATTTGCGAAGTTATTATTTCATTAAAATCATCGAACGCACGCGCTGTTCATTGCCTGCGCGTAAAACGGCATAATAAATTCCACTTGGAAGCGTGTAGCCGTTTTTTGATTTAGCCGTCCATGTAATCGAATAATCGCCTGCCGCTTTATGTTCATTTACTAAAACCGCTACTTCTCGGCCGGTAACGTCATATATGGACAAACGTACCGTTTCCGTCTTTCCGATAGAATATTTAATAGTAGTTTGGGGATTAAACGGATTCGGATAGTTGGCATGCAAAATAAATTTTTCAGGCTTCTTAAGTGATATTTCTTCATTAACTGCCGTTGCCGGAGCTTTTACTTCATACAAGAAAGGTTCCGCCGTATCGGAGCCCCAGTTTGAATGCGTAGGACCGCTTGAGCCTTCAGATAATTCGCCGCTTCCCTCGAGAGAGGCCGATACCTTGATAGTTTTATTTATATCAATAATAGGCGTACCATCGGGCGTTTTTAAGAAGCCCCACATTGGAGCTACCATTTCCGCTTCATGTCCGTCTTCCGAAACGGCAATTTTGATAATTCCGTAATAAACCGGTCCTCTATCCTCCACAACAACAAATGAATCGTTGGGGAACATTACCCATTGTGAATACCAATCGTAAGTTCCCGGAGCCAGACGAACAACGCGGTTTTCCAAATCATTAAGCCAATTTGCGTCGTAATCGGCCTGGGATATATACTCATGATTTATATAATGACCGGTATTATACGAGCCGTTATAAAATTCCACCTCCATATTCATATCATAACCCCGACTGTCGGGATAATAACCGCCTTCTTTGAGTCTATAACCTGTTGTATCGTTATTATCAACATCTATGGTAAATATAAAATAATACCTACCTGCTTTTTGTCCAAGACTATCTACCGAAGTTCTACCGATTATTCCCGTAGACTTCATATAGCCGTAGAGGTTTTCCGCATCATTGGCAAATTTTACTTCAAGTATATCCACATCAGAATAAGCGACATAAGTAGGTGCGCCGTCGTCAGGA
>CAYRJN010000085.1:0-15560 GCA_964424545.1 uncultured Calditrichaceae bacterium | reverse complement strand
ATGGGCGTGTCCTACGGCTGTTAATATTTGCTTAACTATAGACACCGATCTGGAAATGGAAAAAGCGCCTTTTTCTCTGATAATATCGGAAATATTTTTACCGTTTACATATTCCATAACGATAAACCATTGATCATCATCGGAACGCAAATCATAGATGGCTACGATATTGGGGTCGGCTAGTTTGGCCAGCGCTATGGCTTCCGCTTGGAAACGGCGGATAAATTTTTCATTCATCGCCATGTGTGGCGCAATCATTTTCAAGGCGACAAGTTTGTCTATTTTAATATTTATAGCTTTAAAGACTACACCCATGCCGCCGACGCCGAGGCTTTCAAGTATACGGTAATTATCTATTACTTTTCCTATAAAACGAGAGGCCATGAAATTTTCCTGTTAACACAAGTTAAAATGATATAAATAAAAAGATGAGTTCATTATTCAGTAGATGTATAAAAATATATAAACAATGCAAATACCCCTTAATATCGATAATTAAAACGGTAAAATTATTTCCCCCCATAAAATACACAGGTTTCTGTTTAGTGCGTTTGATAATTTTAAAATCAAAAAACAATACCGTTGTAATCCGAAAGATGGCAATGCAAACCGTCATAATTCAAATGTTATATAATAACGATTAATATAATTAAAATCAATAAGTTATGCAAATTATTGTTAGGCGGGTTCTTGGATCGTAACACAGATTTTTATGTAGAATTGCAATCTAAACGCGTTTAACCTTTTTTCCGAAAAGGCGGATAACAATTATTGTAATAATGATGCCTGCAATTAAAGATTCCCAACCGTAAATTCCATATCCGGCGGGAAGATAACCGAATATAATACTAATCGCCGCTGCCATTAGAGCGTAAGGAAGCTGCGTTCTTACGTGGTCAATATGGTCGGATCCCGAGGCCATTGAAGAGAGAATCGTAGTATCTGAAATCGGCGAACAATGATCGCCAAAAGTAGCCCCTGCAAGAATAGCGGCAATGGAGCTTAAAAAAATGACATTTTGTAGTGAAGCGTCGATATTAGGATTAAGCGCCGGAAGCTGATAGGCCAGGGGGATTACGATGGGCGTTAAAATAGCCATAGTCCCCCAGGATGTGCCTGTTGAGAAGGCGATGATACCGGCAATTAAAAAAGATAGCAAGGGCAGCAGGTGAGGGGATAAAATCGTTTCGGTTTTTGCTATAACATAAGGCGCTGTCTGTAAATCTGCGCAAATATTACCGATTGTCCATGCCAAGGTGAGAATCAGAGCTGCCATCACCATAGATTTAACCCCGCCGACCCAAGCGCCTATGGCTTCGTTTAGATTAAGCAGCTTTTGGCGGATAGAAAGCATAATGGCCGGAACGCTGCCGATAAACGCGCCCCACATTAATACCGCGAAAGAATCCGAATTGCCTATCACAAGGCTGATATATTCGATCAATCCCATCGATTTTTTATCTATGGCAGACGATGCCGATAAACCCGTGAACCATAATCCCAGCAAAGTAACGACGATAACGGTAAATATGGGAATCATTCCGTTATACCAGCGCGGCTGAATATTATCTTTCATTCGCAATTCGGGATTATTGACGTCGGCAAGAGGCGCGGCGTCCTTTTTAAGCAATCCTTCGCCTTTTCCCGCCCGCTTTTCGGCTTTGTACATCGAAAACATATCGCGGTTAAACCAGGCGACAAAGAACCCGAAAGCAAGCGTAAATAAAGGATAAAAATTGTACGGTATGGTTTTAAAAAAAGTAATATAAGCGTTGTCATGCAGTCCGATTTTTTGAAAAGAGTCATTGATGAGGCTAAGCTCATAACCGATCCATGTTGAAATGATGGCAATATTCGCAACCGGCGCCGCGGTGGCATCGACAAGATAGGCCAGCTTTTCACGGCTGATGCGCAGTTTGTCGGTAAGGGGACGCATGGTGTTGCCCACAATCAACGTGTTGGCATAATCGTCAAAAAAAATGAGTATTCCCATAGCCCATGTAGCCATCTGACCGCGGCGGGCATCCGAAGCATATTTCGAAAGAGATTGTACGATACCCTGCGCCCCGCCCATTTTACTGATAACACCGACCATACCGCCTAAGGTAAGACTGAAAATTAATATGGCTGTACGTTCGGGGTTGGCCGGCGCTTTGACGATATATTCGGACAAGGCGTAAAGGAATCCGATGAATGGATTGTTGTTATATATAAATATCGATCCTAACCAGATTCCGGCAAAAAGAGCGATTAATACATGCCTGAATATCAGGGCCAGCAAAATGGCCGCAAGAGGCGGAAGCAGACTGAACCAGCCGGGGATGACCCGTATGTTTTCATTCAGTCCGCCGATTTCGATTGTATAAAGCCCTGATTCGGGAAAATTAACATCATTTATTATAAGGGTTTCCTTTAGTTCCGCTCTTTTGCTTATGGGTTGTGTAAAGATAATTTTATTATTGTGTGTTATATCGATAGCGGCTGAAGAATCGGCGAAGGCCGCGTCCGGTATGCTAAACGTTAGGCTATAGGAAACGCCGCTAAGATATACTGTTTTTCTATCATTAAGGAAAGATTGTTCTGCCGCTTTTGCAAACGATATATATAATATTAAAATAAGAAATATTTTTTTCATTGAATTATCCGTAATGTGTATTTTGCAAGAACATAGTTTTACAAATTGATTAATGTCGAATTGCACAAATAGAAAAACAGATTAAAACCGTTCCCTAAAAAAAAGGGACTATAGGGGTTGTCCGGTTTTAATTATTCAATAATTCCGATATTTGTCACAACCCCCTCACCCCTTTTTTTATCAGGGGAGATTTATTTTTTCTATTTTGAAAAATAGATGTAATAAGCGTACACTTTGAAATTCGGATACTATAAAATTAAGATTAAATATAAAAAAAGTAAAATCTAAATTGTCCATTTTATAAGTGTTATCGTTTTAAGAGAAAATGATTCGAAAAAAAATGGGACGTTTTCCAAAAGGCTGCAACGACACCGCAGGGATTTCACAATAAAAATATTTATTGTAAGATAAAATGAGTAGGCTCAATTTTACTAAAATATATTTTGAGAATATGAGATAGAAATGATAATAGTATTTGCTTTGATATTTGAGAGAAGTTAAATTTCTCATTCAGGAGTAACTATGAAATTTAATTTTAAAATATATATTTTATTTTTTCTTATCCCGCTTTTGGTTTTTGCTCAAAAGGCAGGTAAGAAAACCAACTATAAAACCCGCTACGGTTTTGAAGTTGCCCACCGTCCGCCGGTAAATTATACGATATTTGTCGATTATAACGACACGACGTATAAACCGGTTGTATATATTAGTTTTTCCATTCAATATGATGTAGTGCTTTTTGAAAAACGGGGTCGAAAATATTTTGGCGGGCTGCAACTGACGGCTTCGATTATGCAAAATGATGTTGTAGTGGCTAAGGAGACATGGGATGAGCAGATAGTTGTGAACAGCTTCAAAAAAACCAATTCAAAAGATTATAAATTATATATTTATAAGTTTGAAAATATTGAACCGGCAGGCAACGGAGAAGATTATCAATGTGTAATCAGCGTTATGGATATCGTAACACGAAAAGCGTTCATTGACAAACGAGATTTTAAAATCAAGAAATTTAAAATAGATAAAAATAATATTCATTCAACGGATTTGATTTTTTTAATAAATAAACCGACGCCCGAATACCGTATTCCCATAAATCCGAATGATTCCATTCTTGATTACGGAAAAACGTATTGGGCTTATTTCAGACTTTTGAAAAATATTGACGATTCTTTAAAAATAAACATAAGAATTTATAAAGAGCATAGAAACGATTTGAAACTCTTTAAGCAGATTTATCGTATGGCTTACGGTGATTCCGTAGTTATTAAAATCCCTACCATCGAGCTGCCTGAAGGGAATTATAAGTTGAGTTTAAGCGGTCAGTATAACGAAATGTTTTTTAAAACGAACAAGAAATTTTCTATTATTTGGTATGAAAAGCCGATTTTTTTATATAAGGATGAATTGGCTCTGCGCCCGATGCAGCTTCTTTTGAGTAAAGAAGAGTTTAACCGCATATCCGATCTCAATAACGAGGAATTTAAAAAATGGTTTGATGATTACTGGAAAAGTAAAGATCCAACGCCTCATTCCGATTATAATGAACTCAAATATGAGTTTTATCGACGTGTGGATGAAGCAAATGCGAAGTTTTCCCGTAAGTTTAAAGAGGGATGGCAAACAGATCGCGGAAAAATATTAGTTCTTTACGGTAAACCGAAAAAAATAATCGATAAACGCACTACGGTGGATAAAGCCCCGTATATAATTTGGGAATATAACAATGGAAATGAAAAGTTTACATTTATAGATAGAGACAGAGACGGCGAATATACATTATATGAAGGAAACGGAGGGTAATTGGGAATGAATAAAGTAAAAGTAGGAATCGTGGGAGTCGGACATCTTGGCTCGCTGCACGCAAAGTTATATAAAGAAATCCCCGATGCGGAAGTTGTTGGGATATATGATGTGGATTCGGAAAAAATGAATAATGTGGCAAAAAATTTAAATCTTGATATGTATACTTCTTTGGAAAGCCTGATCGAGAATATCGATGCCATAGATATTGTTACGCCGACAAGTTTTCATTATCACATAGCTATGAAAGCTTTGGAGGCGGGTAAACATGTATTTCTGGAAAAGCCTATTACGGAAACTGTTGAACAAGCTGAAAAACTCGTAGCAAAGGCAAAAGAAAACAAACGTATTATTCAAGTAGGCCATATTGAACGTTTTAATCCGGCGGTTCTTTCTTTGCACGATGTGAATTTGGCGCCGATATTTATTGAAGCGCACCGGCTGGCATCTTTTAATCCGCGCGGCACCGATGTGGCTGTTATTCTCGATTTAATGATTCACGATTTGGATTTAATTTCCTATTTGGTGAAAAGTAAGCCGGTTCACATAGACGCCAGCGGTGTAGGAGTAATTTCCGATACGGTAGATATCGCTAATGCGCGCATTGAATTTGAAAACGGCTGCGTGGCTAATGTTACTGCCAGCCGGATTTCCGCCAAAAAAATGCGTAAAATGCGCATCTTCCAAAAGAATGCATATATTTCCATGGATTTTGCCGAGGGATTTTCGGAAATTTTTTATATCCCAAAAAATGATCAACAGCCTTTTCATGACGGAACGCTGGCTTTCTCTCTCGGCGAAATCGAACATGGAGCTATTAAAAAAGAGATAAAATACAACCGTCTTGAACGAAAAAATATTAATCCTTTACGTCGCGAATTACGCACGTTTACGGACGCTATTTTGAATAATGTCGCGCCGCTCGTTACGGGTGAAGACGGTTTAAAAGCATTGAAATTAGCGACTAAAGTTTTGCAGAAAATTGCCGAACATAAAGATAAAGCGCAAAGCCTATTAGCGGAGTAGTAAGTTAGTAAGGAACATTGCTTGTATTGCTTCGCAAAGTGATTAATGAAAAAGGTGCGAATAGAATCGTCAACGTGTCATTCCTTCGAAAGAAGGAATCCGAATGTAGACAATGGCAAGATTTAGATTCCGCTTAAAACATGTAGGAATGACCGAAATGGAGAATTCTCCGATTAATCGGAAAATCTAAAATGCCGCCCATGTGAACTATGTATAATATAGAAAATTCAAAATTGAGAATAATACAAAAAAAATGGATTGTCTGAAAAATGTTATCTTTTGAAATTCCGATACATGAATGTAGTATGAAAGCGGATAAATTTTAATCAAGGAAAATGAAATGTATACGATCAATAACATAAAAACCGAGCTTGTTGGTGCGGATAAACTGGTGCCGACTTTATCCGGAGAAGAAAAACGTTATATCTTCCTGGATAATGCCGCCAGTACGCCGACGCTCAAACCGGTTTTGAAGACGGTTAATGAATTTATGGAGTGGTATGCCAGTATTCATCGGGGCACAGGTTTTAAATCTCAATTAGCTACACATTTGTATGAACAGAGCAGAGAAATTGTGCGCCGTTTTTTTAAAATTCAGGACGAAGAACATACTATCATATTCGGTAAAAATGCTACCGAGGCCATCAATAAACTTGCCAGACGCATTCCACTGAAAAAAGATAGTGTCATTTTTACTTCAATAATGGAGCATCATTCAAATGATTTGCCTTGGCGTATGAGGGCGCCCGTTGTGCATATCAATGTGGATAAAAACAGCCGGCTCGATATGAGGGATTTGAGAAGTAAATTGGAAGAATATAAGTCGCAGGTAGCCTTGGTCTCTATTACCGGAGCTTCCAATGTAACAGGCTATATCAATCCCATTGACGAAATAGCCGAATTAGTTCATCGCTATAACGCCGAATTTATGGTGGATGCCGCTCAATTGGCGCCGCATCGCGCAATAGACATGAAAAGCCAGGATGATCCCACCCATATTGATTATCTTGCTTTTTCCGCTCATAAAATATACGCCCCCTTTGGTCTCGGCGTGTTGATCGCTAACCGCAGCGCGTTCGCCGAAGGCGATCCTGATTATGTGGGCGGAGGAACGGTGGATGTCGTTTCGATAGATCATGTGTTCTGGACGGATGTTCCGGAAAAAGAGGAAGCCGGTACGCCTAATGTGGTAGGCGCTATTGCTTTGGCCAGAGCCTTGCAGGTTGTTGAGGAGGTCGGTATGGACAATGTGGCCGATCATGAAGCGGAGTTGACAAAGTACGCTCTTCACAAAATGAAAAAAATTCCAGGAATTACAATCTTCGGTTCCACGGATGAAGAGGAGGTCGCTAATCGTCTCGGCGTAATTTCTTTTAATGTCGGCGATATCCCTCATGCGCTCGTTGCCTCCATTTTAAATTATGAGAGCGCCATCGGGGTGCGCAACGGTTGTTTTTGCGCTCACCCGTATATCAAAACATTGTTAGCCGTGTCAAGAGAAGAAAATAAAGCCTTGGAGGAGCGTATCCTTCATCATGACCGCAGCGTCATACCCGGAGCGGTGCGTATGAGCTTCGGTATTTATAATGACCGGACGGAAGTGGATGTGTTTATCGAGGCTTTGGAGAAAATTTCCCGCAATGATATTCAAGGCGATTATATTTTGGATAAACGGAGCGGAGAGTATAGGCCGAAAAGCTTTGAAATGGATTTTGATAAATATTTTAAACTTTAAATAAAACCGTAAAATCGAACGATTAATGAAAACTGTAAAACGATATTATCAGGACGTTTACGTAAAAGAAATAGAAACCCGGACATTGGAGGTCAGGGAGGAAGAGGGGCATATACTCGTTTCATTTGAAGAAACCATATTTTATCCGGGCGGCGGAGGTCAATTGCCGGACAAAGGAATGGTTAATGATATTAACGTTGAAAAGATAACAATTGACGAGAGTGGAATTTGGCATCATTTACCGAAAGGGGCGAAAATAGAGAAAGGCAGTCCGATTGTTCTTAAAATCAATTGGCCGTATCGGTATTATAATATGCAGCAACACAGCGGTCAACATCTGTTATCTTACGTTCTGCATAAGCGCGGTTTGCAAACGGTTTCCGTACATCTCGGCGAGGCTTATACCTTGATCGAGTTAGAAGGAGAGGCTCCCGACAATAATCTTCTGCATGAAATAGAAAAGAGCTGCAATCGTTTGATTAATGATGCGCTACCTGTTAAAACACATTGGATTAATTCCGGAGAACTTGATAAATATCCCCTGAGACGTGCGGCGGGGAGTTGGGAAAAGTTGCGTATAGTAGAAATTGGTGGACTTGATTATGCCGCCTGCGGCGGAACGCATGTCGATAATACGGCGGAAATAGGATTAGTCAAATTGATCCATATAGAAAAAATCAGGGGCCGTCATCGCATTAAAGCCCTAATCGGTGAAAAAGCTTATGAATATTTTAATCAAGTTCATGAAATCATAGAATATTTAAAAAGCGATCTGCCGTCAGATTTGCAAAATATTGTATCCCGAACGCGACAGTTAAAAGAAGAATTCCGCGATTTAAAAAGAGAAAAAAAACGTTATCAAAGTTTATATATCGACGATCTTTGCTGTTCTTTTCCTTCGCAAAAAAAAGCGGTGATATTGCATCAATTATCCGCCGGCTCGCCTGATGATTTACAGATGCTTGCCTCGTGTTTAAAAAAACGTAATGATGTAAACGTCTTAATTATAAATGAAAATAAATTTTGCTTTATTACAACAGAAGAAAATAAAGACGGTACGATCCGCTTTCTAAAAAATTATAGGGATTTTTTTGCGATCAAAGGGGGCGGCCCCCCTGGATTTATACAAGGAACAATGGGGAATTTTGATAAAAACGAATTATCTAAGGCCCTTAATAACTTAACGGTTGAAACGAGAAAGGAATTGGAGACGACATGAGTGGAATAAAAGGGTTGGTTATATTAACCCGCTTTGAATATATCGAAACTAATTTCGGCAGGGAAAAACTTATCGAAATGATTGATAAAATTGATTTTTATAATAAACGCCGTCTAAAACAACCAATTGGCGTATCAAAAGAGTATTCGGAAAATCTGCTATCTGAAATAGACAAGTTCATTTTAACAAATTATTTTGCCGGCGATGTTAAAGAATTTCGTAAACTCGGACATTGGAATGCGCCGAAGTTGGTTAAACGTTATATGCAGATTTTAATCGATGAAAAAGATCCGCATGCATTTTTAATGCAGATGATTTATATGAGGCCGATATTATTTGGTCTGGGGGATATGCAGGTTGTTGAACTAGAGAAAAACGTTTACGAATTATCGATTAATTACGGACAGCCCTTTATTCTTTCCATTATGGAGAGCGAACTTGGTTTTCTCGAAGAAGGCTGTCGTATATGCGGCGCCGAAAATGTTGAGATAGATATGCTCGATGTTGGAGAGCGGAGAGTTGATTTTGTTCTTCGCTGGGTAAAATAAGTAAATTTAAATAATTAACTTTCTTGATTTTCGACCGACAGGGCTATAAATTGAAAACGTTACAGGGATTAAAAAATATAAAAAGGAGTATTCCATGCATAGAAATGTTCTTGTTAGACAGCTTGTTTTTGTTGTAATAATTCTTTTGAGTTTTCAGATAAGAGTCTTTGCACAAGAGGCAAGCGCTGAATACATCACATCTGTTCCTCCGGCCAAGATGGAATCGGACGAGGCTGTTAAAGACGGCGTACAAAATCTGTTTTTTAAGGATAATATTTTATACGTTATCGACGTATGGTCCGGATTGCAGATTATTGATGTGGTAAATCCGCAAGAGCCGAAAGTAATTGCTACCTTCAAAACCGATCACCGCGCTAAAAACGTTTTTGTAGAAGATCAATATGCCTATTTTTCCAATGAAATTGCCGGCATAACGATTTTGGATATTTCAAATCTTTCGTCAATCCGTCCCTATGCAAAATTTAAGACTAAAGGCGATGCCTACTATGTAGTCGCCAAATTTCCCTACGTATATGTCGCCGAGGAAGAAAAAGGGATTAATATTTATGATTTAAGCGACGGCGCTAATCCGCGTTGGCTTGGCGGTTATGATACGCCCGGCTGGGCCTGGGGGCTGGCTTTGAAAGGCGACAGGCTTTATGTCGCCGATAAATCAAGCGGTATGATAATTCTCGACGTTTCCGATCCCGCAAAACCCAAGAAACTTGGCGCCTATATTAAAATGAAAAACGCCAAGACAATCCAAATCGAAGATTCTTTGGCTTATGTGGCCAATGGTCCTAACGGATTATGGATTGTTAATATTCTTGATCCCCAAAAACCTCATTTGGTGAGTCAATTTAATGTGGATGGTTATGCTTACAGCGCCTTTAAATCGGGAAATACCGTATTCGTATCCAATGAAGCCGGTCAGCGTTTGGAAATGGTTAATATTAAAGATATGAAACATCCCAAGAAAGAAGCGGATTATCAACCCGGATCAAATGTTTATGCCGCGTGGAAAAATGATGTAATTTTATATGTGGCGGCCGATAAAGAAACGCAGATTTTAAAATATAATCGGGCGCCGGTTATCGAGCCGATAGCAAAGCAGACCGTTGATGAAATGCAGCAATTAACCGTTACGCCTGTCGCCTATGACCCGGATAAAAACCCTATCTATTTTTCCGCCGAAAATCTTCCCGATGGTGCCAAATTTGATACGCTCACGGGAACATTAAGCTGGATACCAAATTACGAGCAATCCGGTCTTTATCCCGAAGTAACGATTGTCGTACACGAGAGAACGAGCAGTCATCTTTTCTCGCAAACGCAGTTCGATATTGACGTCAAGCATGTTAATCGCAATCCGACTTTACCGGAAATGGAAAATTATACTATTAACGAAAATGAGAAAATTACAATAATCGTCCCTGAAGGCAGTGATCCGGATATCGAGGACAAAGGAAGGCTGACCTATTCCTGCGATAATCCGCCGGAAGGCGCTACCTTTGATTCAACAACTTCCACCTTTACCTGGACGCCTACGTATGATCAATCGGGTGTTTATACCATACAATTTTCCATCCACGACGGCGCCGGGGGCATCGCGACGCAATCATCGACGGTTACCGTAATTCATGTTGACCGCAAACCGGTTTTAGAGACGGTACCACCGCAAACGGTTGATGAAAACCAGTTATTGACCATACAATTAAAAGGTTCCGATCCCGACAAAGAGGATCAAAACGCTTTGAGTTATAAAGCTGAAAATCTTCCCGAAGGCGCTGAATTTGACGCCCAAAAAGCGCTATTTAGCTGGACGCCCACTTATGATCAATCCGGCGAGTATAAAAACGTATTATTCATCTTTACCGCCGGCGCGTTAAGCGATTCCGCTTCGGTTGATATTACCGTAAATCATGTTAATCGTCCGCCTGTCATGGATGAGATCAGCGCCAAATCGGTTGATGAGAACAAGCAGCTTCATTTTGCCGTTAAGGGCAGCGATCCTGATGTGGAAGATAAGGGGAAAATCGTATTCAGCGCTGAGAATTTACCCGAAGGCGCGAAATTTAACGCCGATTCATTGACGTTTACATGGACGCCTACTTATGAACAGTCGGGAAACTATCAGGTAACGTTTAAAGTTCAGGATACCGAAGGTCTGAGCGCAGACAAAACGGTAAACATAACCGTCAATAATGTTAATCGTCCGCCGACCCTTGCCGATATTCCACCGCAGACAATAGATGAAAATAAATCCTTAACGGTAACGTTAGAGGGCAAAGACCCCGACAAAGAGGATGCTTCTAAATTGCAATACACGGCCGATAAATTGCCGCAGGGAGCCGTTTTACAGGATAACGAGTTTAGCTGGACGCCCACTTATGACCAATCCGGCGAATATACGATTAATTTTACGGTAAGCGATGGCGAGTTTAAAGAAAGCAAAGAGATGAAAATTACCGTCAACCATGTTAACCGTCCTCCGAAAATTAACGACATAGCGGCGCAAAACGTTAAAGAGAATAGTAAATTGATGTTTAAAGTAAACGTTTCGGACGACGATAAAGAGGACGAGGGCAAGCTGCAATTAAGCGCTTCCGGTCTTCCGCAAGGCGCATCCTTTGACGCCGCCAGCGGTGAATTTAAATGGACGCCTACTTATGACCAAGCAGGGTCTTATACGGTTAAATTTAACGTCAGCGACCCCGCCGGATTAAAGGCAGAGAAAGAGGCGATCATAACGGTGGAAAATGTAAACCGTAAACCGAGCATTGACAATATTTCTTCCATTACAACAGAAGAAGGTACGTCGGTATCGTTTAAGGCTTCTGCCAGCGATCCGGATAATGAAGACAACGGTAAATTACAATTCAGTTCGTCTAATCTACCTCAGGGCGCCTCCCTTGACGCTTCGTCAGGGCAATTCGGTTGGACGCCCTCCGTTGGACAGGCAGGCAGTTATTCCGTTAAAATTAAGGTTTCCGACGGTAAAGAGAGCGCCGAGACATCCGTAAAGATTAAGGTGACGGCAAAGCCGCAGCAAGCGCCTGCGGATACAACAAGCAATTAATAATGATTATATGCGGCCGATAGAGAACAAGTCACCGCTTTTATAATTAATCTGAAAGCGATTTATATATATTATTATGCCCGGTTAATTCCGGGCATTTTTTTTTTGGGTTTAGAATAAATTAAAGCGTTATTGGAAAATTGAAATTACGGACGTGCAAAAGGAAGGATTGCTTTTTCCGAATATCGGAGTAATGACAGACGATTTGTAGGTGGAATAACAGACGGGTATGATTGCGGGAATAACAACGGGGGCACGTGTTAGAATGATTGTATGCTGTACTTTTATTTTTCATTGTCGATTTAATCGGAAAATCTAAAAATTGTACGTATACGAAAAATATTATAGAAATAATGTTGAAAATATTCCAAATAGGTTGGTTTTTGAAATTCCGATACTATAACTTATGCGGAACTAAAAAAATATCAGACAGTTGATAATTGTAAGAATTTTTTATTATATTTGACGACATATCATACGCGCTTTGTTAAAATTATGAGAATGTAGCTACGGTGAAAATAGACAAAATTGAAAATGAAAAAGATAATCATGATATTATCTTGTACGAGAGGTTGTTTAAGCAATATTATCACCCCTTGTTCCTCTTTGCGTATCGTTATGTTAAAAATGAGGAAACGGCGGAAAATATAATACATGATGTATTTCTTATCCTATGGAATGAACGAAAAAAATTGAATTTTGCGCTAAATATTAAAACCTATTTGTATAATGCCGTTAAGAACAGATGTATAGATTATTTGCGCAGAAAAAAAATAGAGCATAAATTTGAAATATCGCATATTGTGTTAGACGTAGAATCTAAAACGCCGGAAACAATATTGTTGCATAAAGAGTTGGAGTATGCAATTCAAAACGCTTTGAACGATATGCCAAAAAAACGCCGTGAAATTTTTGTAATGAATCGTTTTGATCGTTTAACCTATTCGGAAATCGCTTCAATTCTAAATATTTCCGTTAAAACGGTGGAAACACAAATGAGTCGATCTCTGAAATTTCTCCGTAAAAAATTAGCCGCTTTTATACTTTTCCTTTTTTAATTGTGTTAGAATTTAATAATTAAAAAATTTACCTTCCGTTTCTATCTTAATAACCGGTAACATAAAAATTTCTCTCTTTTTTGTTTTTTATTGTCAGGGTAAATAAAAACACAAACGTTATAATATTATAAATAGTGAAAAATTTTTGTTGTTAAAAGGAAAAAGGAGTTATGTATTCAAAAAAATATTGGAACTTAATCAATAAATATCTATCAAACGAGTGTACGGAAAAAGATTTTCGGACAATTGAAAATTTGCGAAAAAAAGATAGGGAATTTGACAGGTTATTTGAGGAAACAATGAATCTGCTTGCTTTTAAAGAAGAAGAACCACAAAAGAAAAGCGTCGACAAAAAATGGCAGGAAATAAAAAATGATATTTTAAATTTGAAGAACGGGAATATATACAAAATTGAAGAAAACCATGAGATGCAAAGTCCCTCCAGACGCTTGGTTTCCAGAATTATCAGATATGCGGCAGTCTTGTTGCTGGTTACGGGCCTGCCGTATATGGTTTATAATAAATATTACAGTATAAAAGAGAATCAAATACACAAAAACTTTCGCGTTATTAAGGTAGCACACAGCGAAAGGCAGGCAATCACTTTATCCGATGGCACAAAAATTACTCTTGACGCCGGCAGCGAGTTGAAAATCCCTGATAATTATAATGAGAATCGCCACGTTTATTTGAACGGCGAGGCTTTTTTTCAGGTTGTGCACGATGCTGACCATCCTTTCCGTGTTTTTGCGGAAAATGCCTTAATTAAGGTGCTTGGAACAGAATTCGACGTCCGGGCATGGCGGGAAGTTCCCAATGTAACGGTTACCGTAAAAAGAGGGAAAGTGGCCTTAGGCGCTAATGATCTTAAATCGGATCATAAAGTATTTCTTACCAAAGGTAAACAAAGTTCTTTATCGAGAAACGGTGTACCCAGTGTGCCGGTAACGGTTAATGTGAATGAATATATCTCGTGGATGAACAACGAACTTCATTTTAAAAACGCCTCCCTCAAAGAAATTTTGGCGCAGCTTGAAAGATGGTATGATTTCAATTTTGTCGTTGACGATAGTTTGTTATATAGTAATCGTCTTACTTATCACGTAAAAAAGAGCAATATCAATAACCTTCTTGAATCCATTTCCATAATTACCAATACAAAAGTCAATAAAGAAGGCAAGACAATTAAACTTATACAAAAATAAAAACAATGGAGTGCATATGTATCGTTTTTTACGGGTAATTTTATTATTTGGTTTGCTGCAAACGTCTTTATCTTATGCTCAGGAGATTAACAAAGCTTCTACAATGGAAGATTTAAGGGGACATAAAGTCCCGAAGTCATTGTTAAATGAGATTTCGATAGACCTTGTTAATGCTCCTTTTGAATTAGCGCTGGATAATATTGCGCAAAAAGGGGATGTTAAATTTAGTTATAATCGTGAACTATTGCCACTGAATAAAAAAGTTTCGGTACAAAAAGAAAATGCTTTCGTTATAGAAGCGCTGCTTGATGTTTTGGATCAAACATCAACCGCTTTGAGCATAACAAGCAACGGCACTATTTTAATCGTTCCCAATGAAAACGCTAAAGAGAGTATAGAAAACGGACAAATAAGCGGTTATGTGCAGGATGGAAAAACAGGAGAGCCCCTGCCCGGCGCTAATGTATGGCTCGATGGAACAACACTGGGCAGCGCAACCAACAGCGAGGGAAAGTTTATGATTTTAAATGTGCCCCCCGGACAATATGTGCTTCACGCAAATTATATCGGATATAAGGATTATACGGATACGGTAACGGTTAGTTCCGGCATAGAAGTTAAAAAACTGCTCAGCTTAATTTACAGCGGCGCGGGAGAGAGTGAAACGATTGTCGTTCAGGCGCAGGCTTCGGGACAGATGCAAGCCATTAACCAACAATTATCGGCTACCGAAATTAAAAATGTGGTTTCAAAAGACCGTATCAGACAACTTCCCGACGCCAATGCGGCCGAATCCGTCGGACGTTTACCGGGTATATCGCTTGCGCGTTCCGGGGGCGAAGGGTATGGCGTTGTTATAAGAGGCCTGTCTCCAAAATACAGCAAGATAATGGTTGACGGCGTATCCTTAGCGGCAACGGGCAGCGAAGACAGAACCGTTTCCATGAGTTCCATTTCTTCCTATTCTCTTGAAGGTATCGAAGTAATAAAATCGCCGACCGCTGATAAGGACGGCGACCAAGTGGGCGGATCGGTGAACATGATAATGCGAACGGCAAAAAAAGGCTTAAGCACCGAAGTCATTGCGGAAGCGGGTTATAGAGGATTAAGGAATGAAGTTTCAGGATATAATTTTGTTGCAAGTATAGGGGACCGTTTTTTTAATGATAAATTAGGCGTATTTGCTCAATTTATTGTCGACGGAAAAGATATGGGTAGTAATAATATGGGCGCCGGTTATGACCAAAAATCT
>CAYRJN010000084.1:0-15778 GCA_964424545.1 uncultured Calditrichaceae bacterium | reverse complement strand
AACGTTGATTTATCAATATCAAAATACAAAAATAAAATTATTTAGGACAGCTGTGCTATTTCTTCAACTATTAGGGAACTATTTTGATTAATTGTTGTTATGATTTATATTAATCATAAACGAAACGCTTTTCAATAATGAAAAAAAATATTTTCATCTTGTTAACTTCAACCTTTCTCCTATTGATTTCCCTTTACGGAAAAGAGAACCATAGTCGCGGATTGTTTTATATCCGCAACCAATTTCCTATTAACCTGCAATTTCTCTCTTTTCACGCGCAGGAGGCTTCAATGCCGCAAAAAGGTGCCTTTTCCATCGCTTTGCAATATACACATTCAAACATATTTGCTATGTACAACGGAACTCTGCTTCAAGCGCTTGACGCCATGGATCGCGCGCAATATGTATCGACTAACTATGCGGCGACAAATTATTATTATTTCGATACGGCAAGCGGCGTAATGAATTTGTATATCGGTTTCGGTATTACGGATAAAATAAGCGCGGCAATCAATATTCCTTTCATTAGCTATCAAAACGGATTTATGGACATGCCCATTGAAACATTTCATAATACCTTCGGTATTGCCAATCAAAATCGCGCAGGAACGGCTAAAAATCAATCCGAACTTTTCATAAAATCCGACGATGAAATCTGCTCCGCAAACAATAACAGTGCATTGGGAGATGTGGTCGTAGATTTAAAAACAAACCTTTACCGCAATTATAAGGGAAATTTTGAAATAACTTTATTAAGCGCGATTAAGCTGCCTACGGGAAATTATATAAAACTAAGCGGTAGCGGCTCATTCGATTACGGTTTTGACCTGCTTGTCACCAACAGTTGGAAGAGACATACCGTAGCTAATAACATCAGCGCGGTATTCCCCGGAAAATGGAAACTGTTTTCGACAATCAACCCCCGAAATATTTACGCTTGGGTAATCGGATATGAATATTATATAAACGACATAGTATCCCTTATCGCGCAAAATCGTATTTTAAGCAGTCCGCTTAATCAAAATGATTTCCCTTCCGCCGCCAAACCCGCTTTCGAATGGACGACCGGGTTAAAAATAGACGTATTAAATAACCTCCGCCTTTCGCTTGCCGTTACGCAAAATTATATCAATCACGAAAACGTACCCGATTTCGGTTTTTTTATAAACATACAAACTTTTTTATAATTTTTTAATAGTCTCGCATAAACACAAAGCAACGGCAAAATTTCATTCCGAAAAGAATCTCCAGATATTTTTTATGTGTAAAAAAGGGTTGTTAGCCACAAATTTGCCAAACACGACGCTTATCGATGAAGAATAATAGTTAAATACTCTCGCTCATTACACTTAGAAAAATTGTACATTAGATTTGACAATAAAAATAATTAGAAGTAGCTTTATGGATTCGTTGTTTTCTAATTATTAAGGACTATGATTAATTAAGGAGCCAATATGGAAAAGAACTCTTTCAAACCTTATGTTCCCGCTGAATCCGAATTAAAAGAACTTAGTTTTAAGGCTTTATTTCTTGGTATTCTAATGGCCGTTGTGCTTGGAGCGGCAAACGCTTATCTCGGCATGAAAGCCGGATTGACGGTTGCGGCTACTTTTCCCGCAGCGGTTGTAGCTATGGCCGCGCTGCGCTGGCTCGGCGGAACGATTCTTGAAGAAAATATTGCCCGTACAACCGCGTCCGTGGGGGAAGCTTTAGTAGCCGGCGCAATTTTCACCATTCCGGCCTTTGTTATTAGCGGCGTTTGGGATGAACTTCATTATTGGGAGAGCACTCTGATTATGCTGATCGGCGGTGTGCTCGGCGTGCTCTTTATTATTATTTTAAGACGAAGTATGATCGAGGAAGCCGACCTGCCTTTTCCCGAAAGCGTTGCCGCTTCGGAAATTGTAAAAGCCGGGCAAGGAGGACAAACAGGCGCCGGATACGTTTTTGCCAGTATGGGCTTGGCAGCGCTTTGGGAACTTTTCAAAAATTCCAACGGAATTCACATCGTAGCCGATTCGGCGCGTCACTTCTTTGTTTTTTCCAAATCCAAAATCGTTATGCTCGGTAAAAGCATCAATTACGGCGGAGGATTTCTATTCGAAACGCCCGCCGCTTCTCCCGCATTGGTAGGCGTTGGATTCATCGTAGGAATGCGCGTAGCGGCTGTTCTGTTTGCCGGAGCCGTACTCGGCTGGCTGGTTTTTGTACCTCTCGGCATCTTCCTTAACCCCGATCTCGCCGTCTTATCCGCAGGCCACAGCTGGCGGAAATAGCCGATGAAGTATGGTTTCGCCAAATCCGTCCTTTTGCCGTAGGCACGATGATTATCGCGGCTTTTTATACTTTATACAATTTAAAAGATTCTCTTTTCGCCGGCATAGGTAAAGCCATTAAAGATTTAAAAGCAAAAAAAGACAGCAATGCAACCATCAGCCGCCTCGAAATAGACCTTGATTTTAAAAAAGTCGGCATTACGATTGTATTGATCGCTATACCGCTCTATTTCTTATATGAATATTTTGCACAATCAATCTTCGGCGCTTTACTATTAACCATAGTAATGATTATTCTCGGCTTTCTTTTTGCCGCCGTTGCCGGTTACCTTGTGGGACTTGTGGGCAGCTCCAATAACCCCATCAGCGGTCTCACCTTATCGGCCTTACTGATTTCGGCCATCCTGCTGGTAATAATCGGCGTAACCGGCGATCACGGCGTATTGGCCGTTCTCGGGGTTGCCGGCGTAGTTTGCACCTCTGCCGGGATTGCCGGAGATATGATGCAGGATTTAAAGGTGGGCCATATCCTCGGCGGTACGCCGTGGAAGATGGAACTGGGCGAGATTATCGGCGTAATTGTCGCCGCAATCGTTTTGGTTTTCCCGATGATGGCTATGGATAAAGTTTATCATATCGGTTCGGCTGAATTGCCGGCGCCACAGGCCGGTTTAATGGCTTTAATGTCCAAAGGAATTGTGGGCGGAGAAATGGCCTGGCCTCTCGTTATTGCAGGCATGTTTTTTGCTCTCGGACTTATTCTGATTAAATCTCCTTCACCTATGCTTATTGCCGTTGGTATGTATCTTCCGTTTAATTCTACCTCCGCCATTTTTGTGGGCGGCATCATTCGCTGGTTACTCGAAATTTATTTAAAAAGAAGAAACAGCTCTGATGATGAAAAGAAAAAAGCAGAAAATACAGGCGTACTGATCTCATCCGGTTTAATTGCCGGAGAAGCTTTAATGGCCGTTATTCTGGCTTTTATCGTTCTTGGAATCAACCTCGGCGAGTGGCAGTTTAGTCTTAAAAGTTTTGCCGTTAATACACTTGGCGTGGAGAATCCCTCTTTTCTCGGTGGGCTGCTGGTCTTTCTCGGGTTGATTTATCTGCTGGTTAAAATCCCGTTAAAAGTTTCAAAATCCAAATAGATCAACCATCTAAGGCCTCATAAATAATGAGGCCTTTTCATTTTAAAAAGGATAGTTTAATGAAGAAAAAGTCGACGATGGACATATTGAAATGTATTCCAATCCGTCAGTTTAAATGGGAAAAAGATAAGGAAAACGGTAAAATCATTATTATTAGACCAAAGTTTATTTCGAATTCATGGCAGAATTTTTTCGATCCCATATTAAAAACCAAACATTTCAAAATTAAACTTGATGATTTAGGAAGCGCCTGCTGGGCGGAAATGGATGGGAATAACACGATTGAAGAAATAGGGAAAATCCTTGCGGAAAAATTCGGAGATTCCATAGAACCAATCTATGAACGCTTGATTAAATTTACACTACAGCTTCAACGGGAAAAGTTTATCCGCTTTTTATGTCCGGAAGATGAGTGATTTGCAGATATTTTTTTTATTAAAACAGGGACATTGCAAATTAGAGCCGAGTAGATAAAGGTTATCGCTTTTAGAACTTACATAGACGGTTATGCCTGTTCAAAACTCTTTCTTTCAAACAGGAAATAGAGAGCGGGTAAAACAATGATAATAAAACAAAAAGATGATAGAATTCCCCCTATTCCGGCTACTGCCAGCGAATACCATATTCCCCCGGCAGATTGAGATGAAAGCAATACAAGAGGAACAAAGCCGATTATAGTCGTAATTGTTGTTAAAAAAATTGGGCGCATATGTTGAATTATACCGTCAGAGATTGCTTGCTTTAGGGGTTTATTATTTTTTAAATTTTCCTGAAAACGCGATATTAAAATAATAGCATTATTAACCACAATACCACTGATAAACAATACACCAAGATAAGCGGAACTGTTAAAAGAGATATCCATAAAATAAAAGATTAAAAATATCCCGATTAATCCGGATGGAATAGTTAAAAATATCAGAAATGGGTATTTAAAAGATTCGTACAATGCGGCCGTTACCATATAGATTAACAGCAATCCGGTCAAAACAATTAAATATAAACGGGTATAATCCACATCATCACCAAAGCGATATGTTCTCTTTTTTAAAAAATAGCCGGGCGGTAAATAAAATTCACTTATTACGTCATCTAAAAATTCGTTACCAAACTCATAAGGACCTAGATAATCATACGCTACAACCCGCTCATATTGCTGGTTTTCACGGCGAATTTCATTCAATAGTTCTTCACTTTTTATTTTACTGAAATGTTTAAAGCGAAATAATTTTCCTAACGCGCTGTAATGCGATTTGGCATACAAATCATCAATTTGCGAACGTTTATAGTCACCTGTTTTTATTTCATAAAGCACTTCTTTTCCGCCCAATTGAATGCGATTACGCGATAAGGATTCATAATTATTTAAACGAATAACCGCTAAAATCTCCGATAAAGTCAACCCCTCTCGCGCTAATTCTCCACGATCCAAATGCATAACGAGATGGGATGTTTTTTCACTATTAAAATAACCGGATGCGTTAATATCCACGTTACGGATACGAGGGTTTTTTTCAATTCTGTTTTTAAATTTCAAAGCTAGGTTTTTTAAATCAAGATAATTATAACCGTATAATAAAACGCGATAAGAGGATGTTGAACCCGAGTAACCGGAACTAAATCCGGGACCAAATCCATATACACTTATTCTCGCGCCCCCAACATCAACAGCCATCCGGGTTAATTTATTTTTCAAATGATATTGAGTGCCCGAAGTAAGTCCTTTTTTTGTAAAATCTATGCGGATATTGGCGCTTTCGCCATAAATTGTGGTTTCAACCTTTTTTATATCGTTACTTTTTAAAGTCTCTTTTTCAAATAACAGAATATTTTTTTTCACAATATTAATATCGCTCCCATGCGGTAAACGCAGATATACGCTAAGATAGGTTCGGTCATACCAGCGCAAAACTTCGCCTTTATCCACATATTGGACAAAAAGATAGGTCGCGCCTCCGAGTATGGGGAAAATATACTCTTGTGCTATAGAACTGCCGATACTATTTTCATAAGCCGGTAAAATATAATCATTAACGATTTGTGCCGGAACATTATCCCCTTTTTTTTCAGGCAAACTTTGCGGCAAAAGCCATAACGGTATTCCGAACAACCAAAGCGCTAAAAGTGAAATCGTAACAGGTCTTTTTAAAATAACGGCAATAATATTCTTAGAAATTAATCTGAAACGCGGTATAATATTTTCGCTTTTTTTGGGGGGAGAATCCGATTTTAAACTCTTTTTAGATAATGCCGTGGTAATTTTTGAAGAGCTTACCATATGAGGTATAAATAACAAAGCCATCATAACAGAAGCAATCAAAGTAACAGTAATTACAAAAGCAAAAGGGATGTAATATATCCTTAAATCTCCTGTTAAAAACAGAAAAGGAAACAGAGCGGTCAAGGTTGTTAATGTGGAGGCGATGATTGGAGCTGTTAAATGCTTCAACTGAACAAGCGAAACATCTGAAATAACCGCATCATACGTTAAAATAGCATTATCTATTACAAACCCCAGTCCCAGGGCAATACCACCGATCGTTATTAAATTTAGTGAATAATTAAAAAGATAGATAAGCGTCATAACGGTACTAACAGCAAGTAATATATTAAAAATTATGACAAATGATGCCGAAATCCGCCGATAAGCGAACCAAAGCAACAGAAACATTATCAACAAACTGATCGCAGCCCGCGTGGTGATATCTGATATGGATTGGCGAATTTCAACACTGGAATCATTTTCAACAATAAAGGAAATATCATCGCCGAATTCATTTTCTAATTGACCTATTTTTTTATAAACTTTATCAGCCACGTTAATCGTATTGGCGCCAAGCTCTTTATCCAAACTTAACAAATAGGTATTTTTCCCATTGATACGCTTGATGGAACGCAAATCTTCGTAATCCAAGAGAACGTGCGCCACATCTTTTATTTTAAGAACGTTTACACCGTTTTTTTTTATCGGCGTATTTTTCAGTTCTTCAATATTATCAAATCGATTATCAATGATCACACTGTTTTTATATATTTTTTTTCTTAAAAACCCTACACTGCTGCGCTTTTTTAAAAGAGCGTTTTTTATTTGAGACAGAGTAATATGATATTGTGACATTATTTCCGTATCTAACAGAATTTTCAATACCTGCTTTCGGATTCCGAAAAGTTCTGTTTGGGCAATGCCATTCATATTAAGAAGCGCCGGTTTTATCTTCTCTTGCCAAATCCGATTAAGAGATGATTCCGGTAAATCAGACAGGATCCGATAGCTCATAAATTGTTTTTTCCTGAATTCTTTTGGAACATATTTAATAATCCGCGGTTTCCCGGCTTCTTCCGGCAGCCAATCTTTATAATCCGCCAAAACTTCCGAGATTAAAAAGGTTGTGTATTGAATATCGGTATTTTTATTCAGTTCCAGGGTGATGCGGGCGTAATTTTCTTTGGAAGAGGATTTTATATTTGTAATATTGGGTATGGACTGCACCCGCTCTTCAATAGGAGAAGAAATCTGACGTTCAACCGTTTCGGGAGAGCTGTTGGACGCGTAAACGCTTATGGTCAAACGAGGAAACTCGACAGAAGGCGAGATATCCAGAGGTAGATTGTATGTGGAGAGCGCACCGAATATAATAATGAGAACAATAAGAATCCGCGTTGAAATTTTCCTGGTTAACCATGATTTATACAGAGACATTTTCGGGTGTCATCCATTTATATAATATTGGCAATACAAAAAGGGTTAATAGAGTCGATACGGAAATCCCACCAACAATAACAATGGCCATCGGCTGTTGAAATTCCGCGCCTTTACCAATCCCAAGCGCAAGCGGCAGTAGTCCGAATACCGTTGTAATCGTAGTAATAAGAATAGGACGCAACCGCATCTTCCCTGCCGTTAAAATAGCATCATCAACACTTTTACCGGATTTGTGCATTCTATTGATAAATTCAATTTTTATAATACCGTCATTAACCACAATTCCTGCAATAACCACGAAACCGATACCGGAAATAATGTTTAAGGTTGTGCCGGAGATAAAAAGCAGCGGTAATATACCGATTAAAGATAACGGTATGGTAAAAAGAATAATAAACGGAAGTTTTAACGATTCAAACTGCGCCGCGAGTATCAGATAGACAAGAATTACGGACAGGAGGAAGGCTAAAATAAGATTATTCAACGAATTTTGTGTATCTTGCCAGTCGCCGCCAATATGAACCGAATAGCCTTGTGGAACGGAGAGATTATTTAGAATCCCCTTTAGTTTATCATGCAGATCCACAAAACTTTCCGCGTTTGGCTGTATCCGTATTTGAAAAATACGCGCCTGATTCAACCGTTCAATGGCACTTAAATATTGTGCGGGATGAATCGTTACGAAATTCCTTAAAGGATATCCTGAAATGTTGGTATTAAGCAATTCATCCAGATCCTCCCTAAACCGTTCTTTACCCCGCACCAAAATATCAAACTTCCGGTCAAAATATCGATATTTTGTAGCCAATTCGCCTTTTAAAACAGTGGATACGTGTTGAACCAATTGCATTTCGTTCAACCCATACTGAATAATCTTATCACGATCCAAAAGTAAGCGTATTGACGGATATTTTTCAAAGAAATTTGACCCGCTAATCCTGCCCGGAAGATTTTTATCAAGCAGGCGCATCAGATCAATGGATATGGTATTCAAAACGCTAATATCCTTACCTTGAATATCAACGGTCATCGCAGCGCCCTGCCGATCAAAAAGGCGTGAAAGCGCGGTTTGTACCTTTTTAAATACATACTCGATGTTTTCATTCCGGCCGAGATTCTTTTTAAATTTCTTAATTAATTCATCACTACCAACATAAGGCTCTTTATCTTTCCTGTAAACATAGGCTCTGTTTATTTTCTGCTCGTTTATATTTACATAACTTCCTTCGCGTTTGCCCATTTGCGAATAGATGACACCTCCGCTTAGAATTTTTTCCAAGGCAGTAACCTTTTGTTCAATATATTCAATGGTGGAACCGGGGAGGAAATTTATATTCACCTCAACCGCATTTTGTTCCACATCGGGCAATAGCCTGTTATCTAAAAATAGCAGTATGGTTAATGAAAAAAGCAACAGCAATCCAATTCCCATCATTACCTTTTTCGAATTCTTTAACGCATTCTTTAATAAACGATGATAATGTAATTCAATACTTTTATACCAGGCGCTATTTTCTTTTTCCAAACCAGCGGTATTCTCATTGGTAAATTTATAATAAAGAATGGGAATAACCGTTATCCCCACAAACAGAGATGCCAGTAGTGCCATTGCCGCCGTTTCAGCCTGTTGCCTGAATATAAACGACGAAACATCTTTCAAAAAAACAATTGGTAAAAATACGGCGATAGTCGTCAGGGTGGAAGCCGTAATGGGCATAACCACCTCTTTCACGCCGCGCCAGGCTGCTTCATAAAGCGATATTCCCATCTCTTTTAATCGGTGGATATTTTCCAAAATTACAATGGAATTATCCACCAGCATTCCCGTACCAAGCGCCAATCCGGCGAGAGAGATAATATTCAAACTGATACCGCGCATATACATTACAATCAAAGTGATAATTAACGACAGTGGAATGGAAAAAAGCAGAATAAAAGGCGAACGTTTATCATTCAAAAAGAGAAAAAGGCTGATAAAAGCGAGAAACCCACCTAAAACAATAGCATTGATTACGCTGTAAACCGACTGTTTTACAAATTTTGCACTGCTGTAAACACGGGTGATTTTAATATCAGGATACTGCGTTTTTAGGTCGGAAATAATTTCTTCAATCTTTGATGATATATTGATGGTATTTGAACCGCTCTCCTTTATTACCGCCAATCCGATACATTCATTACCGTTTATTAGAGAAAGCGATTCCCGCTCTTTAAAACCATCTTTTATATCCGCAATTTGTTTCAATTTAATCAAGCGTTTATCTTTGGTAACAACAAAAATTTCGCCAATCTCCTCCACGCTGCGGAATTCACCCTCGATGCGCAGCATTTTTCTAAAATAACCCTGCTTTATACTGCCGCCTCCAATGAGAATATTATTATTTTTTAAACTGCCGATTATATCTTGTGTGCTTATTTTAAGCGCATCCAGCTTGTGGGGATTAAACAAAATGCGGATTTCCCGTTCCGGAGCGCCCTGAAGTTCGACGGAAGCGACGCCCTTTATCTGCTCCAATCTTCGCTTGACAATATATTCGGCAAAGTTCTTCTGCTCATACAGATTGCCACCACTTAACGCCATCAGCATAATGGGACTGTTTTGCGGATTTTTCTGATTAATTATCGATCTTTTTACCGCCATGGGCAGCCATTCCGATATTTTGTCGATGCGCTCCCTAACCGACAGGACGGCGTATTTCATAGGCGTTCCCCAATGAAAACTAACTTTGATAATCGATTCGTTTTCAAGGGAACGGGAATAGATCTTTTTTACATTATCGATGGAAGCAATGCTCTCTTCCAAGGGCCGCGTGAGGTTATATTCCACCTCTTCCGGCATAGCCCCCGGATAGAGTGTTCGGATAGTGATTTGCGGAAATTCGATAGGTGGAAAAAGTTCTACTGACAGCTCCTTAAAGGATATTGCCCCGAGCAATAGTATGCCTGTGTAAAACATTAAAACGGTTATGGGACGCTTTAATATGGTTTGCAGTAATTTGGTCATAGATTTGTTTTGTAATCAATCGTGTTGAAATTTCAAAAAAGTAACATTATTGTTCATTTCTGCAAGAGATGATGAAGAGCCTATTCATTTAATAAAACTTGTAAATTTCTCCTTCCACAATTATAATGAAAAAAGAAAAATGAAAAAAGAAAAAACCGCCTGTCATGGCTCCGACAAATCGGGACAATGACAATAGTATATTTGTTTTGCTCCCTTCACCTGTTTTGTCAGGGGAAGGGCCTGGGATGGGGTAAAAAAATTTTCCCTTATTCCCATAACACTGTGATTTTCTCAATCTTGATGCTTAATTTTCGGACACAGAAATCGTTTTCTTACTTGTGCATTCCTTGATTTACCGCTGAAGATTGCCGCATTCTCCCGCATATACAGGATCATCGAAATAACAGATAGGTCATTTTCATCAATCAATTTGCAAAGCCGCGCTCTTTTATATTTTTTATTTTTTACTTTTTATTTTTTATTTTTTATTTTTTATTAATACTTTACCTTAGCCCCGTGGGCAATGGAAAAATGCCCTTCCGTTATAATCGGCTCCCCCGCTTTTAGATTAAAAGTAGAGGAAAGGATTTCCACATATTGATCGTTTTTGTGACCTGTTTTTACATAGCACCAAACGGCTTTTGATTCCCGCACAATAAAAACAAGCTCCCTGCCGTCACGAATCAGCACCGCTTTTTTGGGAACAAGCAGTCTGTTTTTATAAACATTGGTTTTTATTTTGATCCGCGCGCTCATCCCTGGTTTTATTTTGCGCTCTTTATTGGAAAGATAAATCCCCACGGACATGGTGCGTTTTTCGGGATCAATAGTCGGATTTATCTCTTTAATTAGCGCCTGATACGTATTATTTGGTAAAGCGGAAATATTTAATACGGATAGAGCGTTCGGTTTAATTTCGGGAACATCGTCTTCTAATATGGGCGCATTAAATTTTATGACGGAAAGATCATATAACACTGCCGCTTGCGCACCCGCTTGAAGCCATTGCGTCTCTTTGCATTTAACCTCGCCCATAACGCCGGAAAACGGCGCCATAAAGCGCGTCCGTTCATAGTTCAATTTAGCGCGAAGATACTTATTATACGCGTCCGTCAATCCGCTTTGCACGGCCATCACATCGTTGCGCCGCTTCCCTTTAAGAAGATTCCTGCTAAAATCGCTTTGCAAATTTTCAAAATCACGATTCTGATATTTAAACAGGCGTTCAACATAGCTAATGGCAGAATCTCTATTGCTAACCGTAACGCCGAAATCGATAATGGATTTTATAAGCGCCGAACGCGCCTCGGAAAGAGCGATCTTTTGCTCTTCATTTTCCAATTGCAGCAATATTTGGCCTTTTTTTACCTTCTGTCCGTTTTTACCGGCGATTTTACGGATATAGCCGCCTGTTTTTAGGGTAACTGGCGTCTTATTCAATGCTTCAGCATAGCCTTGAGTATAAACGTATTGAATCAAATCGGCCGTTTCAGCCTTCCCGACCTTAACCTTGACCACATTTTCCACGCTGTCCGGCTTTACTTTCTCAATTTCCTTCTCTTTATCCTTTTTAAATGGTAAAAAATAGAGAATAATGACAGAAAATATAACGAAAGAAATAGAAAGTAGTATTATTTTTGTGAATTTCATAAAATAGTTTCTTTACGGAATATTTTTATTAGGCATAAATTACTCGATAGTTTAATTATTTTTTGGTTAAAGAGCAAAATATATCAAAGTGAATTTCTTTTTTTATCGTAATCAAACGGCGCCACCCAGATTTGTCTACCATTCTTATAAAAGAATCTTCTCTCTTCAACTCCCATTGTACGATCGCGTAAAAGGTACAATGCATTGGAAGGAACATTATTAAAAACAACATGATTTTTTAAAGCTACTTTTTGCCCTACCGATATCCATTTGCCTTTATCAAAATAGAATAATTCGTATAGATGTCCCGGCTCAACAATATTAAAACTGCTACGCGGCATTACGCTAAGAGCGGTTAATCTTACCGGTTTTCCAACATCCACGGCAACCCATGAACCGCTTGGCGCATTAAAATTAGTACGAATATCACCATCAAATGCATTTTTCATAATTTCATCATTACAAGTAACGGTATCCCGCATAAAACCGAAAATCTTTTTTTGTTTTACTAACTTTATACGTCCCTCTTTTTCATAGAATAATTTTACAGACGCGATTTTAATATCAGGGGTCCCATTTGGTGAAAAATAGCGGTAATAGCGATATTTTTTTAAGGGATGAACGTAAATTTTCTTAAACTCAATCACTCTTTCCGGCAAAGTATATAATGTCTCGTATTTTTTAAAATCTGATTGATTGCTTCCTTGAATGCAATGATTACGTGTATTATAAACATTTTGAGGATATTTACGATACAGTTTAAGAGTTTCTTGGTGTACTATATCAGGATTAATGTAAATCGGTTTTCCTTTTTCGCCAATCAAAAATGCTTGGCCATACGGATTCAATTTTCCATTAGACAGTTTTTTACAAAAATATATACCTGACTTTCCAATATGTTTAAAAAGTGCGTATCCATTATTAATAAGTGTATAATCAACAGCTATCAAATTGAATCCCTTTGTAAAAGTATATAAATATACATAGCCGCCATTAACTGCGTTATTCAATTCTATTTTCAAATCAGTATTATCGTTCTTTCCATACTGAAGGGTTACTTTTTCAATAAACGGATTTGTAAAGTTTAGCGGCAGATTTTTAATCGATTTTAAGGCAAGTGAGCTTATCTGCATAGCATATTTTTTTCTAAAAACGGTTGTAACTTTAAGTATTCCGTCTGCCGCGCCGTCAGCGCCTAAGGGGCAATAAGCCGGTTTTAAAAATTCTATTTTCTTTTCACCGCCATTAAAGGCAACTATTTCTTTATCTTTATCCAAAAGTACTGTCCAAGAATGGCTGCCGTCTCTCCTTGAATTATATTGATAGGTAAAATCAATAGTCGTAGGAATGCCAATACTTCTTAACGCCATAGTAATTATGAGATAACGATGACGACATACTCCTATTTTCAATTTAGATAAATCAATCCCGCCATAATCGGGCATTACTTTTAATTTCGGGGAATAAAAAATATAAGAGAGAGAATCGTTAATTTGAAATGCAATATTTTTAGGATCACTACTATCTCCTTTTTTGACATTCAATTTATTAAATTTATCATAAAAATATTTACGCCATATTTGCAAAGGTTCGTTGTTTACCCTATATGGCAATATCCATTCACAAAATTCTTCAAAATCGATATGTTTTGCCCAAGGCTTTGTCCGCCAAACTTCAAAAGCCAAATCTATATTTTCAATTAAATAATCAGCCGTAATGACATTCATATCATACTTAATTTGCGGTTTACCGCGAGTTATATTATGTTGTGAAATCTCTTCCTGTATAAACTTATCAAGATAATCTTGGCACGACATAATACTACGAATTGAATCAACTTTATGAGATAAGTTAACATAAAAATCGTAATTCGGATAATATAATCCGTATTTATATTTCATATCCCTTAGTAAAAAATAAGCGGCTTGCAACTTTTCTTTATCACCGAGGGATTTATAATGATCTATTACCCGCTGTAACTCCACCGCGTTTTTACCCGCTTTATCCAAAGTGTCGGCCACTTCAGAAGGAATATCGCTGCACGAGGATAAAAGCTGAAGTATTACCGCAAAAGCAATAAATAAATGTATCAAATTGTTTTTTTTCATTCTAATATTATCCATTTTTAAAAGATATCATCTTTAACAAAACCTATAATACCTATTTAAGACAAGTAACAATCCAAAATGGTAAAAAAGGACAAAATTTTCATTTCGATCCCGCAAATACGGGAGAGAAACCTTAAATGCACAATACATAAAATATCGTCTATTTTTTTTAAGCAAAAACTATTTATGATTTAGCTACTCCATCTCGATAAAAAACATCCTGACTTGTTAGCGATTTTCCAAGTTATACAGATTAGAAATTCTTTTTAAATAAAGCCAAAATAATATTAAACAATTATTGAAAGAATAAGCTTTAAAATATTTTATAAATCAGGCGTGTCATATTTATTATGGCGGTTTATCTAATGGACTTTTTAAAATTCCGGACTATTTTTGAAAAAAACATTAAATTAGAAAGATTTTACCGCCAATTTTTAATAGACATCATAAAAGTTTATTTGTTTTTTCGCCTTGTATAATCAATGTTTCTATTAGGCTATATCATTTTGTGTATAGTTTACTATAACTGAAAAATAGCTGTATTTATCGGGAATATATTCCTACTGAAGGACAAAAAACAACTCTATTTTTTATAAATAATACCAATTTAAACGCCTTTAATTCCCCGTTCAAAGGGGGCTGCTTTTGCCGAAGGTAAAAGCGGGGGATGTCCGAATCTTCACAGCTCCCACTACTTATACTTTTTCCCAACTACGAAAAATTGAAACATTCCCCTTTATCCCTCTTCGAAGTGGGATGTTTATCTATCCAATCCTATTTTTAATACCAATTATCAAAATCACTCTTCAATTAAATCTTTCATCTCCTTTTTCATCTCAAATACCGCGGAACTTTTTACGCGAATTGGCAGATTGATTATTTTCTGCGCTTCGGAAGCCGCCGCTTGCTTATTTCCCTGTTTTTGATGCAACTTCGCCATTAAATAGTGCGGAAACATCTGGTGCGGCATCATAGTGGACGCTCTTTTATAATTCTCAATGGCGTTTTCATAATCATCTGATTTTTCATATCCCCGTCCCAAAGCAATGTATAATTTGGGATTGGAATAACTTATTTTTGCACGCTGCAATAAATCCAGGCCTTTTTGTACGCTGTCGGCGCTTACATAGAGCGCGCCGAGATTAAACAGATATTCGCCGTTATAACGCATCACGGCATAAATGGCGTTGTATTTTTGTAGCGCCGCTTGTTTTTGACCGCTTAAAGACAGCATAAACGCTTCCCGCCAAATCTTGCGGGACGATATATCCTTATAGGCGTTTTTTGCGGTAAATAGAAAAAGCAATACTGACGCCGCCGTTAAGGCGTATCTTAATGGCCTATTTATATTAAAAGTAATTAACGGCAGCCCGTTTTGTTTTAAAATAGCGGCGATTACAGCCATTAGCGCAAAGGCAAAAACCGCGATATAGGAAAAATAAAAATAGTATCCGAAAAAAGCGATCACCAGCGCCGAAAGCAGAGCGCTTAAGGCGCCCGCGAGATAATATTTTTGCCGTTCATTCAGTCTGTTTTCAAAAATAAGGTTAAGTGAAAAATAGAAAAGCGCCAAAATGAAAGCGGCGAATAAAACAAAGCCTATAACCCCCGTTTCCGCCAAAAGCTGAACATATTCGTTATGGGCATGATCCACGTTGCCCACCACTTTAATATAACGATCAACATTTTTTTCATCCTTAAAAAATTCAGCCTGATACTCCATATACTCCTTTTCCATATTGCCGTAACCGATACCCGATATGGGATGCTCAAGAAAAGCGTTGAACGATACGCGCCACATTAGCAAGCGGGCATCTGCCGAAACGGGACGGATGGCATAAAGAGCGCTAAGCAAAGCGAAAAACAGGAGTATGATGGAAAGCGCC
>CAYRJN010000083.1:0-16369 GCA_964424545.1 uncultured Calditrichaceae bacterium | reverse complement strand
ATCGGAGACCACATTCCCCTGTCCGTTTTTCCATTTACTGTATTTTACGGAATGTTTGGTATATTGGGAAGGCCATAAACAGAATCCGTCATGATGTTTGGCGGTTAGAATCAGCTCTTTCATTCCCGCCTGTTTAGCGACCTGCGCCCATTGATCGGTGTTTAGCGCCCTCGGGTTAAATACGTTCGGGTCTTCTGCGCCGCTGCCCCATTCTTTGTCGGTAAAGGTATTCACCGTGAAATGAATAAAGCCGATAAATTCCATTTTCTGATATTCTATCTGCTGCGGAGTGGGCACAACGGCATTGGGCGTTATATCGACAGTCTGCGAATTAGAGGCGAGAAAAACAGCGCTAATAAAAAAACAATCAAAGAAATTTTTTTCATTCTTCCTGCTCCTTTTTATTTCAGGATTTCAAAAATACCTTGAAATTACTGAATGATTGGGGTTAAACAAAATATTATTATTATCCGTAGTTTGCATAATTTCTTTTTTTAATTAAATTATTGTTACTATATTTTTTGTTAATAGGAGTGTAAAAATGGCGTATGCTTTCAGTTTGGATTTTAAAGTAAGGGATTATGAATGCGATATTCAGGGCATTGTTAATAATAGCATATATCAAAATTACCTTGAACATACGCGCCATGAATTTCTACTTGAATCCGGCGTTAATTTTACCGAATTGGCGCAAAAAGGTATTAATCTTGTTGTAGTCAGAGCGGAATTGGATTATAAATTTCCACTGCAAAGCGGCGACCCTTTTATGGTTACGCTACAAATGCGTCAGGCGTCTAAAATTCGTTTTGAGTTCTTGCAGGATATTTATCGTCTTCCGGATAATAAACTGATTCTCAAAGCAAAGATTATCGGAACGTCCCTAAACGAACGGGGCCGCCCCTTTCTGCCGCCGGAGATCAAGACATTAATTGAAAATCAGGGTTCTTAAAAACGGAATTTCTTTTACCCTCTTAATTCGGAGAAGGATTAAAATGGAAAATACACTCTATTGCGAGCTTGCAGTAATCAAATCAAAACGTATAAATAGAAAAAATCCATTTGTGATCGCATTTCTGATCATTTTTTTAGCCGCAATTATTATTTCGTTAATGCCGCAAGTAATCGGTTACGAGAAGGGAACTATCCCTTTGACCGTTAAAGTCATTGCAACCTTGATTTATGTTGGCAACCTTCTTTTCTTCGTGTATATATCTATACGCCGACCTGTAAAAACAGGCGTTATCTCCTTTTTTTCGGAAAAAATTTCGATTGACGGCAATTCGGACAAACAGGAATTAGCGATAAACGCAATTGACAAAATACAATTTGACTATTGGGGATACCAATCTAAATTCCTTAATTTATACGGAAGCCATAATTTCATTCACATCGAAGCAGGCAATAAAAAACATAAATTTGAATTACAATTAAAATCAAAAGAGGAAAAATTAGCTTTAAAAAAGGCGCTAAATAGACTAAAAGACAAAGGGATTAACGTCAAAATAAAAGAGAACTCCATCAGACCTTTCAGATAGTATAGATGTCAGCTTGATAACAGCGTCCTTTTCAGGGGATTACTTCTCCCGCTTGTACGGGATAGTAATGATAGGCAATACTCTTTTTCTTAATGGTTTACCGCGAAAATAATATTTATTTTTCATTTGCTTGCCCCTGCCCGTCAACGTTTTCAGGCACTGCGCCTAAGGCGAGATCTTTTGTCTTAAAAAAATATCCGTTTTTATCTGCGCCGGTCTGCGGCTGATTTCATCTAAAAAAAGGCCCTAATCTCGGCGTTTCCGCTATGAATAATTCGTTTATAGGCCGCGTCGTCCCTGCCGCTGTAAAAGAGTGAAAACATAATATTTTTTGCCACATTATACTCAACGCGTACCTGCCAAAACTGCGAAACGCCTTCCTTTTTACCGCGAGCCATTTCATAGGGTATGGTTTTGTCTAAAATATTATCGTAAGGCTTAACCAACTGATACTCATAATTTCCGGTTATCCGCGTTTTGACCGTCAATGAATAATTGACGCGCCCCCTAAGCGTATTATACCATAAAGAGAGGGGATAATAAGAGGTGTTGTTTTTTTCCTGTCCGAATTCATCGGTTAAACCGAATTCCCACAAACGCGTAGGACGAAATGAAAAATCCTGCGTAAAATAGTAACCGAATATATCTCGGCTGCGGGATGCAGCTCCGCTTACATTTCTTATTAACGTTTTTCTACTCAACTCGCTGCGGCTGCGCAATCTTGTATTTACCCGCCAATCGGCGCGTATGGCCAGCTCTCTCGTAAATCGTTTTTCATTGTCGGCGGCGTCGAGATATTGATTGCGTAATTCATTAAGATAGCGATAACGCAGTCGAAAAGATATTTTTCTATTACGGCGCATAAAGTAGAAATCCTGATTAAGAGATATCAGACCGAGCAAAGTTGAATCGCCTTGAAATTTGGAAAGATTGAGCAGATAAATGGAATATAGATCGCGTTCCTTTGTTTCCTCTTCCACTCTGAAAAATGTTTCTCCGCTAAGCTGCGTCAGATATTTCCCCCAGCCGGAATTTATTTTTTTCCAATATCGCTGCGGATCAAACTTAAAACGCAGCGCCGATTGAAAATTGGTTACCGGCTCAAATTTATCCGACGGTAAAATATAGAGCACATAATTGCCGTCCGGATCAGGAACATATTCGCCTAACTGTTCGTCATAACGATAATAACCGAAACCGGGAGCAACTTCGACGTAAACTTTTTCTTTTAATGCCGTTTGCTGGGTGGAAACGCGGTATTGCCAAGAGAGGTTTATGGATTTCTTCCAGCGGCTGTGAGCAATGTTCAATTCGGCCAAATTCGTCTTGCCGTCGCGCCATACCGTATCCTGATAGGTAGGATCGACAAGATAAAGCTTTATGGAATCGCTTTTAACGCCCTTAAATGTCGGCGTATATGTTTTATCTCTTTGCAAAAAATTTACGGTAGCCGAAGTGTTCGCATAATTGCGAATTCCGAATTTAATACTTTTTGTACCGCTTTCCGCCTGCGGAACCAAACTGTTTGCAAATTGCGGTATATAAACGGCGTCATTACGTTGGCTGTATTCGGCAAAGCCGAAAAAATGGTTCAGGTTTATCAGATTTATTTTAGCATCGTATATATCAAACTTAAATCCTTTAATAAGCTCTTTTTCATAATTTTTCCTATGTTCCATTTTATAGGTTAACTGCGGCTGCACTTTCCAAATATTTTTTTCCACCAATAGACCCGTTTTCCACCAATTGCCCTTAATCTCTCCGCTATTTAGATCGGAATCTGTATAACCGTAATCGGCCGATAGATGAAGGATTGCGGGGTCTTTATACTCAACTTGAGCGGCGCTGCGGTTGGAAGCAAAGGACGTTTTCTTTATAGCGCCCCAATTACCCGTAATATCTAATGTGGGGATGGGCGTATATTTACCGTTCATTTGTATACTTTGCTCGCCTATTGTATTTTGAACAGGCTGTAATATATCCCAATAACGGTTATAATCGGGACGGTTTAAACGATCTAAAGACTTAAAATCATTATCAATATAACGCGTATGTAAATTAAACTGTAAAAATCCAAGATTAGTCGAAGCGAATGAGAGCGGTGTTTTTTTTAGCGTTGCATTAAGTTTAAAAGCGCCGCCCTGATTTAACGTATCTCCGATATCGGACAATGTATTGCGGTCAAGATTGCTCATAGCCATTTCCGTTTTAAGTAAAAAGAATTGCGTCGGCGCCCAATCGATTCGGATATCGCCCATCTCTTGTTTTGAAGGAAGCGGCAGCAGCCTGACCGGTAAATAATCTCCCCTATTTTTACCCACATAACGATAGCTGCCGATACGTTCTCGCACATAGTCTCCTTGCGCCTTACCCACAAAACCGAAACTAACAATATAATCGCCCGAACGAATTCCCTTAAAAATATAGAGCATCTCCGTTTTACCGTCTATCACGCTGTCTACGCGGATATAATTGCCGAGACTATCGCCCACGTAAACGGCGCCGTTCGTGTAGGCCTGTAAAGGATCGTTACCCGCTTTTCTTATGATCTCTTTCTCTTCCGGCGTAATTTCTCCGGCTAAACCGATGGATTTATCGGGATCATCGGCTTCGCGATAATAGGTAAAATCCATCTTAAGTTTATCGTTGCTCAAACTTGTGCCCGCAACGGCGCCGATAGCCGAACGGCTGTATTTCTGCGACGCAGGGAAATATTCAAAATCAACTTCTATACGCGATTCGCTGGTTATCAAACGCCTGACGCTAAAGGTAATCTGGCCGTTTCCATATTCAATGATATAGTCGTTGTTTTGGCCGCGAATCATGGCGATACCGTCAACCCAAACTTTTTCCGTACCGGCAAGAACGACAATATCCCGTTCGCCGTTTTTGCCGGTCAACTGATACGGGCCCTGATTGCCTTCCTGCCCGAGAAAAGACATGTGATTAAAAAAACCCCGACTGCTGGCCAACGTTCCGCCGAGTGTATGTCCTTTGTAATTGCTTAATATGGAAAGTCCCTGTAATTTACGGGAAACATTTATAAATTCGCTTTCCGTATAACGCAGGTTAAAATCGCCAACGGTACCGCGCACATAGGGACTCTTAAATTGCACAAAAACATTATCCACTTCTTCCAAACTCTGCGTGTTACCTTCCGGTTGTATAGGCGTCGTTTGATCGGTTAAAGCCGCAATAATCTCCACATTATCCGATATTTTACCGGAAAGCTGAAGATTAATACCGGAGTTTAAGGTCATATTTTGATTACTTCCTATCTTTACGCCGCGCATTAAACTTCCGCTTGTTTGCAAATCTCTGCCCAAATTGGTAAACGGATTTTTAAAATCGATGCGTTTAAAGCGAATGGCTTTTTGAGACATCAAGCTATCTTTGTTTAATGTGTCGGCTTTAAACAAGGTGTATGATGTTTTTATATTAAAAGGCTGCCTTTTGTATATGATACAAAGCGTATCGTTTAATTGCGGCGAAGGATAAAACTCGATTTCACGATTGTTATTCTTTAAACGATAATTCATATCAGCCGTTAATAAACGACCGTTTATTTTGATATTCAGAGTTTGAAGCAAGGGACGATGCCTTTGGGGAAAGGAGTATCGGTAGGGCGTATGCTTAACGACAATCACCGTATCCGTTTCCCTGTGACTAAGGGGAATATAAGTTTGTGTTTTCCCTTTGACGGGAAGCAGGCAAAACAGAACGATTAAGGCGAAAACTATATTTTTTACATGCGATTGTTTCACTAATCTGATATTCTTCCGATTATCACATCGTTGTTATCAATAACGAAAGCGTAATATTGTTTTTTATTATTCTTTATCTCCGTATAAACGGATATATCCCGCGGATATTGTAAGCCTACGCTTAATTCCATCTTGAGCGGTTTAATCGATTTTAAATTTTTGGAAATTAAAAAGATTTTTTTTGCCCCCGGATCGGCCACCAGTAGCTCATCCTCTTTAAAAGGCGATAAACCCGAAGGAAGGTTAAATTCGTCATTCCTTATTTCCGTAATAAAACTACCGAAAAAATCATACAACATTACCGATTTGCGAGAAACGTCCGTTACGGCGATTTTATTATTTTGGAAAATATCAATCTGTACGGGATCTTGCAGCATATCTACCGCGTCATAGAATCCGAAAGTTCGTTCAGGCTCTCCCCGACGGTTAAACTTCACAATTTTATTTTCGCCGCGGTCAAGTATAAAAAAGTCATTCTGCGAATTAAAGGCACAGCTTAATACCTCTTGGAACTGATAGGTAATATCCCAATTATCATGCGATACAAAATCGTTAATGTAATTCATATAACGATCAAAGCGCACGAGACGCCGATTATTGAAATCCGCCACATAGATATGAATAATCGTTCGCGTCCAGATATCTTTCGGCAGATTTAATTGATCGTCGCCGAAACCGAATCCCCCGACGCTTTTAATAAATCGACCGGAAAAATCAAATATTTGAATGCGGTTGTTATCGCTGTCCACAATGTACAACATGGCGTCGGCTCCTGCGGAAATTGCCGCCGGCCGATTGAATTGGGCCGGCCCGCTACCCAACCCCCCGAAGCGCTTAACCTCTCTGAACGTTTGTGAAAAAAGCAATTCACAGAAAAACAACAAAATGAAAAATATAGATTTTTTCATATTTAATCCTTATATTCTTAACATTCAGCTAAAAATCTAACTGAATATCTATATTATTGCAAGGGAAAGCATTGTTAATCTCAATTAATTCTTTTACCGTATTAATAATTTTTACTCCGATAATTAAATTTGATAACGTGTTTTGAAGAAACTCAAAATTTTTACTAAACTATTTGTTTTTTGCGCTATGCCGGTCATCGGCGCTTTTGCTCAAAGCGGCTCCATCAGCGGCTTGGTTACCGACAGCAAAACACAAAAAAGCGTAGAAGGGGTAATTGTTAAAATTGATAATTCACCCTATTCCGTAAAAACGGATAAGAACGGCAGGTACTTGTTCAAAGATATTCCGGTCGGTTCTTATTACATTATTTTTATAAAAAAGAACTATTTTACCCTCGTTATTCCCAGCATCGAAGTTAAAAAGAACAAAAAAACAAAACTCAATACGGAATTATATACCGGCAACGAAAAAGAGTTCCTTTTTCTGGAAATTGGCGGCATACAGGTGACGGCGGATCGCGAGCTGCTGGCCGAAGAGCCGGAAACCGTTTTTAAAATATCAAGCGGTGAAATTGAACATATGCAGGCCAACAGCTTAGCCGATGTACTGAATATGATTCCCGGCAATGAGAAAAAAACCAATATGGGCCTGCAAAATCCGCAAAGAGTGGGCCTGCGTACATTCGGAACAAACGGCGGCGATAATTCGGCTCTTTTCGGGACAAAAATAATTATTGACGACGTACCGCAATCCAACAACGCCAATTTACAAACGGGCGTGGGCGTTAATTACGGCAGTAAAGTGCAAAACACGGCGGTAACGCAAATCGATTTAAGACAAATAGCGGCGGATAACATCAAAGACGTAAAAGTTATCTCCGGCGCTTCTTCCGTGGAATACGGCGACCAGACCCAGGGGCTGATCATCGTACGCACAAAATCCTTTAATATCCCCACCAGATTAAAGCTCAAAACCAATCCGGATACCAAAGAAGCCAATTTAATGGGCTCTTTCAATCTTTTTAATACCGCTCTTAGCTACAATCTGAATTACGGATACAGTTTACGCGATATACGTATTAAAGGAGACGAATATCACCGCATTAACGCTTCCTTAAAATCCCAAAATTATTTTTCAGGAGGCGCAGGTTCTTTTGATCAGCGCTTTTCATACGCCCGAAAGATCGAGAATGACGACGATCCGACCGACCCTTACGGCGTTAAAGCCTATAACAGAGATAATCATTTTTCTTATTCTCATATTCTCGATTACAAGATAAACAATAATAATGATTTCTATATGCGTAATTACGTTAACTTTGTTAAGCGCAACAGTTGGAAGCATAAACTGGAGACTGTTGATTTTGCCTATGTTTCAACTTTAAAAACAGACGGTGTAATGGAAGGCGTTTTAATAAACCCTGTGTATTATTCCGATGTAACCACTAAGGGAAACGAATGGAGTTTCGGTTCCAAGATAAAGTATACCCACAAACGTTTTTTCGGAGAAACGCTGCATCGTTTTTTGACCGGATTTGAATATCAGAAAGATATGAATAACGGACCGGGCAAAGCCTTTGACATATTAATGCCGCCCGGTGGAAGGCTTGGATGGCGGCCAAGACCGTTTGACGATATCCCCGGCGTTTCACAATTTTCACTCTTTTTTGAAGATCGCATTACCGGCAACTATTTTTTACCCTATATTTTTTATCTCGGCTTCAGGTTGGATACGTATAACCCCAGCGGGGTTAATTTTTCCGGTATCCTTTCCGAGGGTAGTTTAATAGAATCGGAACAAGGCACATTTTTCAATCCGCGCTTAGGGATAAAAATCAAAGCTACAAAAAACACGCAAGTACGTTTTAACTACAGTAAAACATCAAAAACGCCGCCCATAGCTTCCATTTATCCTGAAAATTATTATCTGGATTCTTATGATTATACCATTAATAAAGCGGATTCCGCTTTAATTACATTGGTTAATACTAAAGTTTTCCCGCGCGCCAATCCCAATTTAAGAGCCTACCAAAGCCAAAAATATGAGTTTGGAATAGATCAACAAATCGCCAAACTGGGATTAAGCCTTGTCGGATATTATCAAAAAACAAACGGCAGCATCATATCAATTGCCGTCCCTTATATGTATAACCGCTATTTCTGGCCTAACTGGCCTGAAGAAACAGGCAAAACGCCGATTGAAACGATCACTACCGTAAGCTCATCCTATTCCGATAAACAAAATCTCGGCTGGACGGAATATTACGGCTTGGAATTCAGCCTGCGAACGCATCGCATTAAAAAACTGAATATGCGTTTCTCGATTAACGGACAATATAAATTCGTACGTTTCGGGCGAAAATATTATAAAAATTACGGCAGTCCGCGAAAATATTTGCAAGGAGATACGCTCTCTTCCGGGTGGGTGGTTCCCGAAGATATGAACATTATTCCATATTATGCGCCCTTCTCCAACTGGCGTCAAAACATTGTTGTAAACTACAGTGTTGATTATATTTCAAAATTACTCGGCATTTGGTTTACTTTTAGAGCGCAGCAGGTATTTTTGGAACGTTCAATTTCCGTAGAAAACCCCAAGCTGTCTGCCGACGGATATTTTAAGGATAATCAAGATATTCGTATTACGGAAGAAGAATCAAGCCTGATGGAACTCGATCGTTCCTTTAATACCCTGTCAACAACGGTTGATAACAGTAAACCGCAAAAATGGCTTTTCAGTCTGGTAGTTAGTAAATCAATTTACAAATCGGCGGAAGTCTCCTTTTTTGTGGAAAATATTTTTAATGACCCGGCTTATTATTTAACGAGAAGCGGATACTACTCCGCAAGAAATCCTGAAATATTTTGGGGAATAACGTTTAGCACCAAATTAGACGATATATTTTAATTTTTGAGCTAATATTATGAATAAAAATCAATATCGCATAGGAGCAACCGTTTTGTTATTAGCGCTTGGCGGACTTTTAAATTACTGCGCCCGTCCGATGCCGACGGAAAAAGACGGCGGTTTTTCGGTAGAATACATATTTGCCGATTCGTCCGGCGTCCTGCCCATAAACCCTGATCTCGGATATGCTCCCATGTCCTATTCACCCGTTATTTTGGAATCCAATAGTTACTATTCTTCTTTTAATACGGCGCAGCGATTTTTCGGAAAAACGGATCAATTCGGATATATCAGATTTGATTACCTCCCTTCGTCCGGTTATCGTTTAAGCATGGTACGGGATACCTTTTATCTTGATCCCCTTACGAACGATACCATAAAAATACAACTTACGGGCTTTAAAGAAATTGCCGATTTACATGAGGATATTTCGGACAGCATATATATTTCCATCGCCCACAAATCGGGCATTGTAATTAATGAAATATATTACTGCGGCCCAAAAAATAAAGCCTTTTATTTTTATGATCAGTTTATCGAATTATACAACACCAGCGATTCCACTTTATATCTCGACGGTATGATTATCAGCCGCGCGAGGCAAGCAAGACATCCGGAAATCGAAACAATTGATTTTGTTCAAGTTCTAAACCTATTTAAGTTCCCCGGAGAACCTTTAACCGGCAGAGAGTACCCCATCGAGCCGGGGCAACTCATTGTCGTTGCGGCCGATGCTATTAACCATTCCCAGTATATCGACAAGGCTCTGGATTTAAGCAATGCGGATTGGGAATTTGTCGATCATTACGGGGGCGATATTGACAATCCCGACGTGCCTAATGTTGAAAATATTTTACCTGAAAAAACGAATGATTTTATGATAAATCTTGTTCATAACGCCGTTGTTCTCGCAGACGGTTCGGCGTGGTATTGGGGCGAATATAATGACACGGGAACTTACCAATATATTCATATTCCCATAAGCACCGTTATCGATGTTGTGGAATACAGCGCCAGCGCCGATAAACAAAAAGAAATTACCGCACGTCTCGATGCGGGTTTTGCCGGAGTGGGTATTGAAAAATACAGCGGTAAATCCGTTGAAAGACGCAAGGCTGGCTTTGATACAAATAACAGCAATCTGGATTTTGTAACCCTTAATAAACCAACGCCGGGATACCAGCACAAATGAGTAAGCTGATTATCACATACATTTTTGTGTTTATCATTCTATGGGTAAAACCGCTCATGTCCAATAACAACAGAGTTAAGGCGATCGGAAATATGAAAATCACCGTCGAAGACATAGACCGACAGATAAACTTATTCCAAATCGCCCAAAATAATGCTTGTTTAAAATCCAATGATTCCACCGGCTGGACAGATTTTAGAATTTACAATAACTACCTATCCGGCGATATAAGAAGACACTGGGACGCACAAACGAACAGCCTATCCTATTTTGGCTTCAGGGGACAAAAACATATCAGTGAAAATCAAGTTTTTTACGGCGACGTTTATTATATCTGGGATTATCGTTATAAAATGAATCAGGCTATTGATAAATATCCGTATGAACCCGACCCTTTTGTCCTGGCCGATTCCACCGCAGGCACCTTTAATTACTTCGGCCCTGCTATTTCGGCAATTTACGCTTATAATATGACAGATAATTTTTCCGTCGGGATCTCCATTTATTATAATATTAACGAAGGATTAAAAACGATTTACACCATGCCGGAAATTATTGACCGCGAATCTAACCTCAGTTTGGATTTAGCATGGTTGATTACGCCGCATATTACCGTGGGCCTCTCTTTTAAACCTTATCAAAGACAACAGATTACAAAATTGGTTAAACAACCCGACGGCAAAGATCCGCAGACGTATCGTTATCGCGGTGAATTCATCTTTAGAAAAAGCACCTCTTCTTCCGACCGCCGTTCTCTTTTTGAGGGCTATGAATTAATTCCGCAAATTGCCCTGCATGGCGATCATTACGACGGCGTCCTTCTGTTTAATTACATTTATCAATGGCATGAACTGTACGACAATCCCAGCCAAAGACTTTACGACGGTTTTTATCAGGGAGAGCAATATATTTTCAATTCCGTATTTCGCTGCTATCTCGATGAGAAACATAATGATCTCTTCTCATTAAGCTATAAATACCGAAAATTAAATGATTGGGCCAGAAATCCCAATGCCTATTTACTAATATATCAAGCGGATTACAATCAGAATAGTGTTATAGGCGGTTATTCTCATCGATTCGCTTCTTTACCGTTGTTGGCAGCTGTAGAATTTTCCTATTTCCATGACTCAACAGTAAAAAACGACTATCTGGCCCACGTATTCAGAAAGGGAATAAATCACAATATTAAATTGAGCATTGGAGGTGAATACCTAATAGAAAATAACTTGGCATTGCGGAGCGGTATTATCTATAATAAATACGACGAAGATCCCGTGTGGAATTATTTCGGCAGTTATGCAGGCATAAATTTAACCGTTGGCATAGGATATATTTATAAAAATATGGTAATGGACTTATATGGTATTATTGGCAAGGCCTCAAATACTCCGTCTATCGGTGAAACAGACAGTAAAAAAAATCAAAAAATCAACTTTAGTTTTGAAATTAAGCGTTATTTTTAATATATTGATTAAAATTTAAAAAATATTTACCTTTATTTTATGATAACAATGTATTATCATTATTATCTTATCATTAGTTCCTGTTAATAATCCTTTACTTTAGCCGCATTATGCGCCGGTTACTGTAATTATCAAACAACTTAATTAAAGGGAGGCATTATGAAAGGACTTTTTACTTTCATTGGGATTTTATTTTTTACAATTGCTGCATTTGCGCAAACGACATTGGAAGTCGTTAAACAACCGCTTCCGCCCGAAATTGCCGGAATGTCAAACACTTTTTTTCTAAACCCTGATACGGGGTGGGTCGTAGGCAATAACAGCGTAATACTTAAAACCGAAGATGGCGGAAATTCCGGTGAGATGCAAACGCCCGACGGCGTCGCCGACACAACGCTCTATGACGTCTTTTTTGTAAATGACACAACCGGTTGGGTTGTCGGGAAAAAGGGACTCATTTGGAAAACAACGGACGGCGGCGCTACCTGGACGTCACAAACTTCCGACAGTTCTTCTTCGACGCTCTACTGCGTTTATGCGGTCGATGAAGATACGGTATTTATCGGCGGATCAAAAGGCGCTATCTTAAAAACTACCGACGGCGGTAATATTTGGGTAAATCAATCGAGCGGTACAACAAAAAGTATAAAGTTTATTTATGCTTTTAGCGGTTTAAAGGCCCTGGCTACGCCGATTTCGACAAAAACAAATGACGCTCTTTTTACCGAGGACGGCGGAATCACATGGCAAACCGCCACGGTGCCCATTTCACCGGCGGCAATCAGTCAAGGCTTTAAAGCTATGCATGCAGCTAAGAACGGCACCGCCTACATCAGTTCATGGTCCGGCGGCGTTTACAAATCTACCGATTTCGGGCATACTTGGACAAATGTAGCCCTTTTGTATCCGGGCCCTACAAATTTCTCCGTAATAAAAACTACCGACGGTGAACATGTTTGGACAGGCGGTACAAACGGAATGTTATGTTACAGCGCAGACGGCGGGGCAAGTTGGGACACCTTAAACTACGCGACAAACGAATCGTTAAAACGCATTCATGTGTTTGATGATAATACATTTATTCTTGTAACGTCGGATCAATGGTTTATTACCGAAAACAACGGGAAAACGTATAGCTCATTTACATATTGGACAAACGGCAATCTAAATTCTATTGCCGCTGATGGGAATACGCTGATAGTAACCGATTATCTTGCAGGCAATATCAGCGTAAGTCATGACGCGGGAGAAACATGGAGCGAAGTTTCACACAGAACCAATGCAATGGGCAACTTACGTAATGTCCTTGTTGTCGGCGACACCGCCCTCTATGTAGGAAACGACGGCCAGATCGGCTTATCGTTAGACGCGGGAGAAACATGGACGATGACCAATGACAGCGCCGAATATTCATTATACGCTTTAGGATATTTAAGAGATTTGGAAGGCGGATTATATATTGCCGGCGGCGAAGACGGTATATTTTTTATTTCGGGCGACCCGACAAGAGGCTGGGAAACGGAATTTACCGGCTTTGACAACACAATATCCGACATCTATGCAAACGAACACGCAGGTTATGGGGTGTTTACCGGATTAAAGGGAAGGATAATGCGTTCGGCTTTTGAAGGCTCCTTCGTATCCGCTTTTTACGATTCTAATAAAACCGATATGAACAGTATTGCTTTCATTAACGATTCGATCGGATATGTTGTAGGAGGCGACGGGCTTTTGTTAAAAACAAGCGATGCCGGAAATAGCTGGGCAATTGTGGACACGCTGGGCCTTGAACCCTTAAAAACGTCTCCTCCGGATCTGAATGATATTCAATTTATAGACTCTACACGCGGTTTTATTTGCGGATGGAAAAGCGTTTTATATGAAACAACCGACGGCGGAGAAACTTGGACAAGAATCAACGTACCCGAAGAACTTGAAGGTATTACCTTTTACAAAATGGCTTGGATATCAAATACCGAATGTTATATTTCCGCCGGAAACGGCCGTATTGTTAAGCTTACAATAACGCCTCCCGATGCCATTGACAATGAAGGCATGAAAGTTGCGGATAAATTCGAATTAGAACAAAATTATCCGAATCCCTTCAACCCGGCAACAACCATAAAATATTCCATATCACAAAACGTCCCTGTTAAGATTACCGTTTTTAATACCGCAGGACAAAAAGTAGCAACACTAATAGACAAAAAACAACAAGCCGGAAATTATACGCTTACTTTCAACGGTTCAAATCTCGCTTCAGGTGTTTATTTTTACAAAATAAAGGCCGGAGATTTTGTGCGAACGAGAAAAATGTTGTTAATAAAATAATTTTAATGCAAAAAAAATGATAAAAAAATGACGGTTCGATTAACCGTCATTTTTTTTAATTTTCAACCAAAATAGGTTTAAATATGGAATATGCAGTAGAATGTAAAAATCTAACCCACTATTACGGCAAGCGCTTGATCTATGAAAACATGAGTTTCAATATTAAAAAAGGAAGTATTTTCGGATTGCTCGGTAAAAACGGCACCGGGAAAACGACTACAATCAACATCTTAAACGGCTATCTTAAACCCAAATCAGGACAATGCCTTATATTCGGAGAAGACTCGCAAAAACTTTCACCCGCAACAAAAGCTAATGTCGGTTTTTTAATGGAAGGTCATATTCAATACAAATTTATGAATATCGGTCAGATCGAAAAATTTTATTCCCAATTTTACCCCAAATGGAATAAAGAACCATATTGGGAATTAATGTCGCTTTTACAGGTACTGCCCGAACAGAAACTATCCACCATGTCTTGCGGACAGCGCTCGCAGGTTGCGCTCGGTTTGATTCTTGCTCAAGATCCGGATCTTATGATTTTGGATGATTATTCAATGGGGCTTGACCCCGGTTATCGCCGGCTCTTTATTGATTATCTCACGGAATATACAAAAGGACGAGATAAAACCATATTCATTACATCCCATATTATTCAGGACTTGGAAGGTTTTGTCGACGACATTGTAATTTTAGATTATAAAAATGTTCTTTTATCAAGCACCATAGAAGATTTTAAAAACAACTTCAAACGTTTTAAATTTACGTTTTCCGATACAAAGAGTATAAAATTAAACAAAGACAACATTATTACGAATTTTGAAATCATTAAAGATAACATCTATATTTATTCTTTTTCAGATTTGCAAACTGTAAATAAACATTTAAATAGTTTAAACATACCTGTTGGATCATTGGAAGAAGTCCCGATGAATCTCGAAGACGCTTTTATCGGGCTTACAGGAAAATATTAGGAGACGCAAATGTTCAAAGCCCTTGGCTATAAAGAATGGATGAAAATTCGCGGCGCCGTGTTAATAGCGGCGATCACTTTTCTTTTGGTTTTTATCAATACGGCTCTATCCTTGTCATATATCATGCGAACGGGCGAGCCCAATCTTTATTGGAATAATCTCATTTTCCGCATGTCGCTGTATTATTCGTTCCTTGAATATCTGCCGTTAATTGCGGGCATTATTATCGCTTTCACCCAATACTTTCCCGAAATCAGTGAAAATCGCCTTAAATTGACCCTGCACCTACCTTTAAATGAAAAATCAATTGTATTGAATATGATTGCTTTCGGCACTTTAGTACTTCTCGCATTGTTTTTATTCACTATATTTCTATTTGCTCTGCTTATTTTGCATTTTTTTCCGAAAGAATTTTTATACAGCTTCCTAATTACCACAGCGCCATGGTTTTTGGCAGGATTAACGGTTTATTGGCTTGGCGCGGCCATATTCATTGAGCCGATTTGGCTTTATCGCCGTATTTTTCTTATTGTTATTACTTTGGCTTATATCATGCTTCTTTATGCGCCCAAAGGTTATAATAATTACGCTGTATCAATTCATTGGTTTGCAATATTGAGTCTTTCCCTTTCTGTATCGGCTCTAATTTCCACCGCAAGATTTAAGAAAGGAGTGATTTAATGCGGCTAAAACTCAGTCGAATATTTTTGATTATCATGGTTGTTTTTCTTGCGGCGATTTACTTACCTCATTTTTACTGGATGGCGTCATCACCGAGAATTTATAAACCAAGCGTTTATTACAGTCCCGTGTTGAAAAAATTCCTAACCTTTAAATACGACGGAAATCCTAATGTATTTTGTACGGATTCCGATGGTAAAACCTATACGCGACGTCAGACCGATAAATTGCTTCCCTTTATGAATTATCGTTTGCTCGCCGCCAAAAGCGCTATGCCCGATAGCGTAAACGGCACGGCGGTAACGCTGGAAGAGGTTCGTCTAAACAATTTCCTACTGCGCACCCGCCCGCATCAAATAGATATCCCTCAAATTCCCTTATATCCCTTATTTGAATCGCAGCCTGAACGTTTACAATTGGAAATTCCACAATCTTTTTTTCGCATTACAGGCCATAAGATGGAATTTATTAATACTAAAACCAACGAACAGGATAAGTCGCTAACCGAAATGTTTACTAAAAAATTGGTTGATTTGGGATTTGCCTTCCCCGCAAAAGGGGTTTATGGCAACCCGACCACGAGAAAAGCCTTTGACGAAGGGTATTTTAT
>CAYRJN010000082.1:0-16371 GCA_964424545.1 uncultured Calditrichaceae bacterium | reverse complement strand
TTAATTATTTTGCGCGAAGATATCCGTCTTGGCTTAAAAAATTTATATTGAAAAAGGAGATATCCTTTGATTTCTAATTACCTTTCTTTAAAAAATATTTTTGTAAAAAGGGGTGAAAATTTTACATTACAGGTAAAAAGACTTGAATTACCGGAAAATACGATTGCCGGATTAATCGGGAATAACGGTGCTGGTAAAACGACATTGTTTATGACTATTCTTGACCTATTGGATTATAAAAATGGTGAGATAACAATATTAGGCCATAAATGGTCTTCGGGGGAATATAAAATAAAAGCGAAAATTGGAGTGTTTTTAGATGAAACTTACGTTATTGATTATTTAACGCTTGATGAATATTTTCGTTTTTTGGCAAAAGCATACGGTGTCGATGAACGAATTACATTAGAACGTGCCATCGAATATTTAAATATTTTACAAATTGAGTACAATAGCGCGCAGCTTATTCGCAAACTATCTCGTGGAAATCGAATTAAAACAGGTTTAATCGCTTCATTACTGCATCAGCCGGACTTACTATTTTGGGATGAACCGTTTGCAAATCTTGACCCATTATCCCGACAACAATTAATAAACTTGATTACCATTATTAAAAAACAGCAGCGAAGTACATTTTTAATAAGTTCTCATAATATTGACGAGTTATATGGTTTTTGTGATAATTTTATTTGTCTCTCTTCCGGCAAGATTGCCTTAAAAGGCGAAAAAAGTGTTTTGTCAAAAAAGCAAATATTGCATATACTTGGCATTGAATAACTATAATGATGATTAAATAAGGAGAAACTTGGAACTTGGACATTGAGCATTCATCGGTTGGATATTCGTTTTTTTAAATGATGAAGAATGAAGTAAAAAGTAGCCCGCCTTCTCTTCTCCGCCAAAATTAATGTCCCTTGCCGCGCTTAAAAAAAAGTTGATTAAAAATTTTCCCTTGCGCATTATTTCACCCGTTTTTAAATTAATTTTGAATAATTCTTCAATCCTATGGTATAAAAAAGAAACTTTTATAAATTAATTACGTCACTAAACTGTCAACTTTTCTATGGAGGCCTTAAAAATGGATAATTCTGTTCAATCCGTTGATGCAAACGTTAATGATTTAAGCGCCATTCAGCGCGCCGTAAAAATCTACACCGATCCAGAAAACGCCTATGAGAGCATTCGCAAAAAACCCACTTGGCTATTTCCGGTAATCGTCACCATTCTTTTAGCGATAATTACTATTTTCTCAACCACCGATTTACAAATACAAGCTCAAAGAGACGCTATTCTTAAATCAGAAATGATCCCCGAAGAACAAAAAGATAAAATTCTTGAAAACATGGAAGAGAATCAGGGCGATTTGGTAAAAACAAAAATTCTGCCCGCCGGAATGTCCATTATCGGCACCTTTATCTATTTTGCCATCGCCGCAGGCATTTTTATGATAATCGGCAATTTTATTATGGGCGGAAAAACTACCTTTAAACAAAATTTCGCGCTCTTTGCATGGGGAAGTTTAGTCGGCGTGGCGGAGACAATCGTTAAAGTACCCTTAATGCTTAGCAAAGGCTCCTATAAAGTTTATACCAGTCTGGCATTGCTAATGGATGAAAGCCAATCGAAAACCATTCTGTTTCAGATTCTCGACGCCATTGACCTGTTCGCTATTTGGAAAGTTATTGTATATGCCATCGGTTTCAGCGTAGTCTATCAATTCGCACGTAAAAAAGGTTATATGGCCGTCGTTCCTCTTTATATCATCATAATCGCTATTTCAATTGGATTTAGACAACTATTTAACGGATTTTTTTAACGAGGAGTTTTAAACAATGAAAGCAAGAAGATTGTTCGGTTCGTTTATTATTATTTTGACGTTAAGCGCCATGCTTAGCGCACAGGATACGGAAAGCGCTTCCGATTCGTTGACATTAAAGGATTGTATTATGATCGCTCTTAATAATAATACAACCATAAAATCCGCAGGTTATAACAAAGAATCGGCGGTTTGGGATAAAAAAGGAAGCTATCAATACATTTTACCGCGTTTTGATTTTAATATCGGAATCGGACAATCTGTAACGGGACCGTCGCAATATACCACCTTCAATCCCACCGGCGTAGACACTTTAACCGGCGATGTAATTTATGAACAAACCACGCGTACCACCCCCAAATCTACGCTGCGTACCAACACACTCGGGATTACGCTCAATCAGAATATTTACGACGGCGGTATTTGGTGGAACAGAATCGGACAAAGCAAAACAAACTTAAAATCATCTGAATATAATTATGAAAGCGAACGCAATAATGTAATTTTGACGGTGGAACAAGCTTATTATACATTAATGAAAGATAAAAAATTGTTTGAAGTGCGCCAGCTTGCCGTCAGCCGAAGTCAGGAGCAATATGACCGAGCTGAAAAAATGTATGAAATCGGCGCTACGGCGCAAATCGACGTTTTCCGCGCCAAGGTAAGTTTGGGGAAAGACCGTATTAATATGCTCCTGCAACAAAATCAAGTTGTTCAATCCCGTAAAAATTTGAATATTGCCATGGGCAGGGAGCCGCTGACGCCTCTTCTTGTAAAAATGGAATTTCATCCTCTCGACCAGCTTCCCGCAATTGACGATCTGATTGAAACCGCTTTCGAAAAACAGCCTATGCTTAAAAAAACCAGCGAAGATATCCGTTTGGAAGATTATAATATTTCCCTTTCAAAAGGCACGCTCTATCCGCGCATTTCGGCTTACGCCAATTACAGTCGTTCTCACGAAGATTTGGCCAAAGTACTACGCGACTGGAATATGAATTACCGATATTCCTACGGCGTCCGGCTTTCCTATAATATTTTTAACGGTTTCAGGGATAAAGTAAATGTGCAAAAAGCTAAAATCCGTAAAAAAATTGCTCAGGAAAATTTTGAAAATTTTAAACGGCAATTGAAATCGGCTATTCATCAATATTATATAGATTATCAGTCCTATTTGAATATCATCGCTATAAACAGAGAAAACCTTGCGGCGGCTAAAGAAGAGCTGCGTCTCGCCGAAGAACGCTATCAAATAGGCGCCGGTACGTCTCTTGATGTGCGCACCGCGCAGTTGAGTCTGACCGAAGCGGAACAAACGCTTGTAGCCGCACTGTTTAACGCGCGTGTTACTCTGGACCAGCTTAATAATCAGCTTGGCTTATCCTATGAAATTTTGAAATAATCTTCTTTGAAGAGTTTAATATAGAAACGTTTAACAAGGCTGTATTGATAATATTGTATATTTTGCGGGAGTTAAGATGAAAAAAACATTACTGATAATCGGGGGCATCGTAATAATCGGCGCCATAGTAATCCTGAACATAATGAAGAAAGAAAAAGGCGTTACGGTTACGACGGAAAAAATCGAACGGGGAACGGTTCAGGCTAAGGTTACCGGTTCGGGGCAGATAAAACCGGCCGTCGAGGTCAAAATAAGCGCTAACGTTGCGGGAAAAATTGTAAAGCTGAACGCCAAGGAAGGCGATCGCGTTAAAGCGGGAATGATGCTGGTAGCGCTCGACCCCACGCAATACGAAGCCGCAGTGGAACGAAGTAAATCGGCGCTGCTCTCGGCCAAAGCCAATGAAAAAAAAGCGAGCAGCGAACTAAAACGTTCCAAAGAATTGTTCGAGAAAAAACTTGTTTCGCTTGCCGATTACGAAACGGCTCAGGCGGCCTATGAATCGGCCATGAGCGCCCGGATGCAAACCGAGGCAGCCTTAAAAGAGGCGCAGGACGCACTACATAAAACGCGGCTTTACACAACCATGGACGGCGTGGTTACCAAATTAAATAAAGAAGTGGGCGAAATGGCCATCGGAGCGCAATTTCAGGAAGATGTTATTATGGTTGTTTCCGATCTCTCCAAGATTGAAGCGGTAATCGAAGTGGACGAAAACGACGTTGTCAATGTAGCCATCGGGGATTCATCGTCAATTGAATTAGACGCCTTTCCCGATACCAGTTTTACGGGCGTGGTTACCAAAATCGCTAATTCAGCCAAAACCACCGGCGCCGGAACGCAGGAGCAGGTAACAAACTTTGAAGTAACGGTTACTTTTGATAATCCCGATCCTCGTTTTCGTCCGGGGATGAGCGCCACAGTGGATATAATGACGCAAAGATTGGACAACGTCATTAAAGTTCCCATACAAGCCGTTACCGTGCGCGATGCAAAGAAATTGAAGAAGAAAGAAGACATTGAAGATAAAAAAATCAATAAAGGAAAAGAAAAATCTTCCCGCAAAATGACGGAAGTAGTCTTTGTGGTTGAAAACGGCAAAGCGGTTGCCAAGCCGGTTAAAGTGGATATCAGCGACGATATGTTTTATGCCGTGTTAAGCGGCTTAAACGAAGGCGAAGAAGTCATTACAGGGCCTTTCAAGATTCTCAGTAAATCTCTAAACGACGGCGATCTTGTGCAGGTGAAAAACAAAAAGGAAGGCAAAGTTAATGCTGATTGAGATTAAAAATTTGAGCAAAATTTATCATCTCGGCGAAGTTGTCGTTAATGCGCTTAAAAATATCACTCTGAATATTGATTTAAATGAATACGTCGCCTTAATGGGGCCAAGCGGTTCGGGGAAATCAACGTTGATGAATATTCTCGGCTGTCTTGACACGCCGAGCGAAGGCGAATACCATCTTAATTCGCAAAACGTTAGCGCGCTCAGCGACGATCAACTTGCCGAAATCCGCAATAAAGAGATCGGTTTTGTTTTTCAAACCTTTAATCTGCTGGCGCGCGCCGACGCCCTGCATAATGTTGAATTGCCCTTAATTTATAACGGCACACCACGCAACGAACGCCATAAATTGGCCGAAGCGGCCTTGGAACGCGTTAATCTAAAAGATAGAATGCACCATAAACCCAATGAACTTTCGGGCGGGCAGCGGCAAAGGGTGGCTATCGCCAGGGCTCTCGTGAATAACCCGTCCATTATTCTTGCCGACGAACCCACAGGCAACCTCGACTCAAAAACAGGCGAAGAGATTATGCAAATATTCGAAACCCTGCACAAAGAAGGCAATACTATTGTTTTGGTAACCCACGAAGTCGATATCGCTAAATACGCCAAACGCGTTGTCCGGCTTCTTGACGGCGAGATACAATCGGACGAATTGAATTGAGTGTAAATATTTCGTTTTTTAAGGATATCGGATGCTGACTTTTACTCGATTTACAGAATACCTGTCTATGTCATGGACGGCGATTAAAACGCATCGTTTGCGATCATTATTAACCACTCTCGGTATTTTAATCGGCGTTACAACGATTATCACTATTTGGACAACGATCGAAGGACTGAATCATTATGTCTATTCCCAATTATCGCGCATCGGCTCTTCCGTAGTTTATGTGGAAAAGTACCCGTGGATCATTAAAGGCGATTTTTGGCGTTACCGCAACCGCAAAAAAATCACCTATAAAGAATATGACGCTATTAAAAAATATTGCAAAAGCTGCGACTATGTATCGCCGGAAATTTTTTCCTCCAAACGGGTGAGTTATAAAGAGGAAAAATTTGACGGTATTTTTGTGCTCGGCGTTACCGAAGTATATGATAAAATCAGCAATATTTATCCCGAGTACGGACGGTTTATCACGACAATGGATGTACACAGCCGCCGCCGCGTATGTTTGATCGGCGCGGATCTTGCGAAAAAACTATTCAAAGGAAACAATCCCTTACAACGACGTATTAAAATAAACGGCGATAAATACAGAGTGGTCGGCGTATTGGAAAAGCAGGGCAGCGCTTTCGGTATGAGCCGCGATGAATTTGTTATTGTGCCCATCTCTACTTTCCGAAAAGTTTACGGAGGACGCCGCGGACTACGTATTTCCGTAATGACCAACGATCCCGACAGGATGAAAGACATGAAAGAAGAATTACGGGGAATTTTACGAAAAGTTCGCAAAGTTAAACCGGGCGATGCAGATGATTTTGCCATCAACCAGCAGGATATGCTCACCCAGGCTTATGCCAGTTTAACCACTACTCTTTTTGCCATCATTTTTATCATCGGCGGCATTTCGCTGGTAGTCGGCGGCATCGGAATCATGAATATTATGCTGGTCAGCGTAACGGAACGCACTAAGGAAATTGGTGTTCGTAAAGCCATCGGCGCCAAACGAAAATATATTTTAAGCCAATTTTTGATTGAAGCGGTGTTGATATCGTCCATAGGCGGCCTGATCGGACTCATCCTCGGTTATATTGCCGGTTCGGCTATTCTATCCCAAATGGATCTATCGATCGGCGTTAGCTTGACATCAATACTCATCGGTTTCGGTTTTTCCACAACGGTCGGCGTTTTGGCCGGCTTTTATCCGGCTTCAAAGGCCTCAAAACTAAATCCGATTGACGCATTACGATACGAATGATGTTAAATGAAAAAAGTATAACGACAAGAGTAAATAAAAGTATGCAAATACAAGAGAATATATCGGTTGCGCTGAGCCAGCTTAAAAGCAATAAAATGCGCTCCTTTTTAACCACCATCGGCATCACTATCGGCATTGCCACCGTAATTTTTATCGTCTCTGTATTAGAGGGTTATTACCGTTCAATGGAAGCGCAAATGAATTCGCTCGGCGCAAACGTTTTTCAAATTCAACGCGACGATGAGTTTAGCGGTATCCGTGTAGGACACAGCCGCCGCGATAAAACGAGAAAAAAAATTAAAGTGGAATTGGCCAAAGCGATACGCGAACATGCTACGTTAGTTGACGGCGTCGGCGCCGAATTGTGGAAAAACGGCCAGGTTATAGTCTATTCCGACAAACGAACCAATCCCAACATCTCCGTTGCCGGCGGAGAGCCGGATTTTTTTATCAACAACGGCTATTTTATAGAAGAGGGACGAGGTTTTACATGGAACGACATCCGTTCCGCAAAAAAAATTGTCGTACTCGGAATGGATGTAATAGATGTTTTATTTCCTTTTGAAAATCCAATGAATAAGATCATTAAAGTTAACGGACATAAATTTAAAGTAGTCGGAATTTTGGAACGCGAAGGCAGCTCAACATTCGGGGGCAGCAACGATAACCGCGTAATTATCCCTATTTCTACTTTTACACAGCTATACGGTAGTAACCGTTCGGCTAACATCACCATCAGAGTTAAAGAGGGCATTGATATTGAAGACGCTAAAAATCAGGTAATCGGTATTGTGCGTAAAGAACGGAAAGTGCAACCCGGCAAGGAAAACGACTTTGCAATATGGTCAAACGATAACCTAATAGAATCTTTTGCAGGCATTGCAAGTAAAATACAGCTTGTAGCCATTTTACTCGGTATGGTTTCTCTTGTGGTCGGCAGTATCGGCGTCATGAATATTATGCTGGTAACGGTTACCGAGCGAACGAGGGAGATAGGTATTCGTAAAGCGGTAGGCGCAAAAAAATCAACCATTATGTTCCAGTTTTTGAATGAATCGGTTATATTAAGTATTTTCGGAGGCTTGGTGGGCATGATAATCGGAATCGCTCTTTCCTGGATAACGGGTGCAGCCTTAAACACGCCGTTTGCCGTGCCTTTATGGGCGGTTATTACTTCCATCGCCGTTACGACGTTTGTGGGCTTGTTTGCCGGATTATATCCTGCCGCCAAGGCGGCCAATATGGATCCGATCGACGCCCTGCGCTATGAATAATATTTCCGCTTCTTACTTCTTATTTCTCCATTATTCAAATCAAGCGACGTCGCTTAAGCGTCTAATCTTCGGGCGGCCGTTTAATTTTCTCTATTATCGCAACAAACCGTGGCTCAAAATCCGTTAACGGAAAAACCGCCGTCAACGACAAGGCATTGTCCGGTTATATATGAAGAAACCGACATGCATAAAAATGCGACCGCTGCAGCCACTTCCCGTGCCTCGGCTACGCGGCCCAGCGGCGTTCGCTTTAATACATCGTTCAGATATGTTTCATCGGATAACAGTTTCTCTACGAGCGGCGTTTTAGTGTACCACGGAGCCACAGCATTGACACGGATATTATCAACCGCCCATTCCACCGCAAGATTACGCGTTAATTGATTTAAAGCAGCTTTAGTCATTCCGTATGGCGACCCGCTGCGCAGGTGTGTTAATCCGGCGACGGAAAGCACGTTAACCATTGCCGCTTCCCTTGATTTTTTCAAAAAGGAATAAGAACGCCTGCTTATATGAAATGCAGAATTCATATTGGTATTGATAATAAACTCATATTCTTCGTTGGCGTATTCTATCGTTTTTTTGCGGATATTAACGCCCACGTTATTCACCAGCACATCCAAAGAATCCGTATACCGCCCGATAAAATCAAAAATCAAATCCATTGCGGCCGGCTTTGCAACATCCGCTGCAATACCCCATGCCTGCGCGCCGTTTTCATTCAAATGTGCAACAAATTTATCAAGGCGACGTTTATCCCTGGCTACAATAAAAACTTCTGCGCCAAGATTGACGAATTCTTCGACTATTGCTTTTCCTATTCCCAGTGTTCCGCCGGTAATGAGGGCTTTCTTTGATTCAAGTGACCATCTGTTTTTCATATTAATGAATTCTTTTGCTAATAAATAATTTTGAGATTTTGAATTTAATTTGTATACTTCCCCGATTAAATTTTAAACGGAGACGACTAATGAAAAGATTTAAGCCCGGCGTTCACCGCAGATGGCTCATCATATTATCCGGCATAATGTGGAGCGGCGTCGGTATATTTTTAATGTTTCTAGCATCACGCTGGATGAAAGAACTGGAAATTATACATATATTCATTATTTCCGCAAGCGGAATTATACTCGGTTCTATTATATCGTATTTCGGATTTAGTAAAATTGCGCAAAAGAATATTTACCGCATAAAAGACCTACCGGAAAAGCCATGTGTTTTCGCTTTTCAAAAATGGCATAGTTATTTATTGATCGCTTTTATGATGACGCTTGGAATATTAATGCGCACCAGCGGGCTTATTCCCAAGCCTTTGCTTGCTCCGCTATATATCGGCATAGGGTTTGCGCTCTTTTCCTCCAGCTTTTTATATTATAAACAAAGAACATAGAGCTTCGCAAATCACTTTATGGAAAACGCGGAGCGAGCGCCGGCAATGTGTCATTCCGTCGAAAGAAGGAATCTAAAATATTGCCTATGTGAACTATGTATAATTTATTAAATTACGTAATAGCGTAAACTTTGAAATTCCTATGCTGTTAATTAAGCGCTATTTATAACTAACTATCCTTCTTCCGAACCTTGCAAACTGCCGAGCAAATCCTCACGGATTAACAGCAGTATAGCCGCCTGCGGCAAAATAAGATATTTTTCTTTCTCAAGCTCAATTTCAATGGCGGCTTTACGTAGAAAAATCGCCAAGTCCCCTTCTTTGGCCTGCAACGGCATATATTTAGGTTCGCTCTGATTTCGTTCCCATGGCTCTTCACTGACGGAATTAAAATCAGGCAAAGGATAACCCGGCCCTGTTTTTATAACAATGCCGCTTTGTACTTTTTCTTTTGATTGTACGCCGGGCGGTAGATAGATACCGAAATCCGTCTTATTGCGTTCGTCATAGGGGCGTATTAAAATGCGGTCGCCGACTACGATAATATCTTTTTTTGCATTCATTCATTATATCCGTTTCAATTATTTCAGTTAACATATTTCTCAATTATAGATTTCCATAAGAGATAACCGTCGCCGTTCAAATGCAAGCCGTCAAACGTATATTCCAATTTTAAGCGTTGATTTTTATCGGCAAAGGCTGTAAACAAATCAATATATTGAGCATTTGCCGTATTCTGCGCCAATTCTTTGAGCTGCTTATTAAGAGAAATTACGTTTTGCGTTTTATTCGTATGATTTTTATACTTTCCGCGCGCCTCGTTTACGGGCAAAATGCTTTGAATATATATTTTCGTTTTGGGACTCTCTTTTTTTATACGGTTGATAATCTTTTTATAATTATTAAATATATACTCTTCCGTTTTACCGCGGGAAAGATCATTAATGCCGATCATAATAAATATTTTTTTCGGCTGCGATTCCGTCACTTCGTCAAGGCGCAGCAATACGCCGTCGGTTACGTCTCCGCTTATACCCCTGTTTTTTACATTAGGATTTTGAAACAGCTCCGCCCATTCGCAATAATCAGTTATGCTGTTGCCGAGAAAAATAATCTCATCTTTTGTGTTAGGGAGCGTTCTGAAATGGCTGACTTTATGATAATAGAAGGGTGAAAATTTCGGTTTTTCGGCTGTTTTTTGACGCTGTTGCGCGCTTGTAAATTCAATTGAAAATAAAAGTATAAATAAAACAATAAAAAGTTTCATCGTGTTTATCTCCTTATTAGATTAATATATTAATCGAATTTAATACAAGGGTAAACAAAATACAAATATTGTATAATGAAATTGGCGTCCATATTTTTTTTAAAGCAGAATTTTTTAGTCCTATTATTCGTTATCTGTTTATAAAAGAAAAAACAACGAAATAAAGTATTTGAAAATGGAATTAGTTACGCAAGAGTTTAGTGTCGCCGATAAAATATTCAGGCTAAAACGCATCGCTAACCTTGACGCTCTCGTCGATCAGGTAAGCGACGAACAATTTAACGAAGACGAGCGTCTTCCCTATTGGGCGGAACTTTGGCCGTCCGCAATCGGTCTCAGCCGTTTTCTCGTTAAGAATGTAAATCTCATTGAACAAAAAACCATTTTGGAGTTGGGCAGCGGTCTTGGCTTAACTTCGCTTACGATAGCCACGCTTAACAGCAAATCATTCCTCGCCACCGATTATGAGCAAGACGCTCTGAATATGATTAAGGAAAATTTTTTATTAAACGGACTTGCCTTACCGGAATTCAAACTATTGGATTGGCGTAATCCCGATTTAAAAACGTCGTACGATGTGATTATTGCTTCCGATATTCTTTACGAAGATCGTTTTTTTAACCCGCTGCTGCAATTATTCAACCGTTTTCTAACCAAAGGGGGGAACATCATTATTGCCGAGCCAAACCGTCCCATTGCCAGACATTTCTTTGTAAAATTGCTTAAATCGGGTTTTAGGGATAAAACAAGCGACGAAATGGTAAAGCAGGATAATCATGCGATTAAAATAACCATACACCAATTAATCAAGGAATAATAAGGACTAATAATGAAAGAGATTAACGAAAACATACCGCAAATTCTTAAAGAAAGTAAAACAATCGCCGTGGTCGGCATCTCCGATAAAACCCATCGGCCAAGCTACGACGTTGCCAAATATTTAATAAGCGCAGGTTATACGATTATTCCGGTTAATCCCAGATTGGAGGAAGTGTTCGGCTTGAAATGTTATCCAAGGCTAACGGATATCGATAAAGAAATCGACATCGTCGATATCTTTAGAAAACCGTCGGATGTCGAGCCTATTGTGGACGACGCCGTCGCCATCAAAGCGAAAACCGTTTGGATGCAATTAGGCGTGATTAATGAACAGGCCGCCAAAAAGGCGCTGCAAGCAAGGCTTAATGTTGTGATGAATCATTGTTTAAAAGTGGAACATGCCATAAACAGCTTTTAAATTCAATTTTATTGGAAATTATTTACATGGTAAACGCTTATAAAACAAAAAAAATGTTGTCTATCTTTTAATTGGCGATTTGAAATTTGAGATTGTTAAGCCGGATATCGGCTTAGGAAAAAACCGTTTGCCCATTAAAAAATGCGAAATAACCGAAAAACTTCTATTTTAAGAACATAGTTTCGCAAAGTGATTAATGAAAAAAGTACGGGTAGAATCGTCAACGTGTCATTCCTTCGAAAGAAGGAATCCGAATGTAGACAATAGCAAGATTTAGATTCCCGTCCCGTCAATACGGGATCGGGAATGACAAGGAGGAGGAGAATGTAGAAACGGCAACAAAAAAGTCCAATATTGCCCTTCTCAGATAAATTGAAGAATTTAAAATAGGGCCTATATGAACGATGTATAATTTCAAAATTGAGAATAATACAATAATAAATGAAAATGTCCGAAATAGTTTTTTTTTGAAATTCCGATACAAACAGGCTCCATACATACAGGTAAATTGAACGCTATGTGGATGAGAAAATTTATATGCCGATTTTTTTCGTAAAACCAAACAATCCCCGTTAAAAACGGCCTTTGAGCCACGACGAAAGTCCCAATCCTGCTTGTATCCTTTTAGAAGAGGTTGCATCAAACTTTCAAGAATTGATAATCGGGAGGAAAGATGGCTTTTTTACAGGATAAAGATAAAGAATATATACGCAATATGTTTTCGTCGCTGTCCAATAAAGTAAAGATCACTTTTTTTACACAAGAAATCGGCTGTCAGTATTGCGGAGACACATTGCAAATATTGGATGAAACCAGTGAACTATCGGGTAAAATCGAATTGGATGTTAAATATTTTTCCAAAGATAAAAATGAGGTAGAAAAGTATAAAATTGATAAAACACCGGCTATTGTGATAGAGGGCGAAAAAGATTACGGCATTCGTTTTTACGGCATACCTTCGGGTTATGAATATTCATCTTTATTGGACGATATTGTCGATATTTCAAAAGGGGAATCGGGCTTAACGCCGCAAAGCAAAGAGATGCTCAAGAAAATTGAAAAACAGATACATTTACAAGTTTTTGTTACGCCGACTTGCCCCCATTGTCCCAGAGCGGTTAAATTAAGTCATAAGATGGCCATTGAAAACGAGCAAATAGTAAGCGACATGATCGAGGCGACGGAATTCCCGGAGCTTTCCATGCGTTACGGAGTAAGAGGCGTACCTCGCACGATGATCGGCGAGGATTTTTCCATTGAAGGAGCCGTACCGGAAGATCATATGATTCAAAAAGTACTCAGCGCTTACCATGAGTATTATTCGCATTAAAATAAATATAAAAATAAACTAAACTGTTATGAATCAACAAGGAGAGTTGAATGTCAAAGAAAAATTATTCAAATCGTTCTCTGTTTATAAGCGCCATCGTCATTGCTTTAAGCGGAGTATTGTTATTTTCCTGCGGCAAAAAGGAAGAAAATAAAACAGCCGCGCCACAAAAAACAACGCAGCAACAAGTAGAAAATAAGGTAAGCGATAACGCCAATGCGGCTCCCGATTTCACTTTAACAAGCGTAGACGGTAAAGATATAAGCTTAAGCGACTATCAGGGGAAAGTTGTTATCCTCGATTTTTGGGCAACATGGTGTCCACCGTGCAAGGCTGAAATTCCAGGTTTTATTGAACTCTATTCGCAATATAAAGATCAGGGCTTGGAAATCATCGGTGTTAGTTTAGATCAAGGGGACCTTTCCGTTGTGCCCGCTTTTGTAAAAAGCTATAATGTTAATTATCCGATTGTATATTATAGAGATCAGGTTGTTAACGATTACGGCAGAGCTATCGGAGGTATCCGAAGCATCCCCACTACTTTTGTTATTGACAGAGATGGCAATATTGTTGATCACTTAATCGGCTATAAACCCAAAGAATTTTTCGAAGAACTTATTAAAACATTATTATAAACCGTCATCTTTAGTAAATACACAGGCGTTTGCCGTCAAAGCGAACGCCTTTTTTATTGTAAAAATTACCTCCGTTGCAATATATCCTCTCTTTTTTGTATATTTTTATATTAGAAACTAAACAATAGGATTACCTTGCGCTTATTAATCTTAATTTTTATCATTACTATCACCGCCATTTTTTCCTGTAGTAATGCAAAGGAAAAAGAGACTGCCGCAAAAGCTCCGACAATCTCCACCATAGATTATCCCGAGATTGAACAAAGAGGTAAACTTATTGCCTTAACCGGTTACAATGCCATCAGCTATTTTATTTATAAAGGTCAGCCCATGGGTTATGAATATGAGCTGCTACAACGATTATGCAAAGATTTAAACCTTGAGCTGGAAATTAAACTAATTAAAAGTCTCGATTCCATGTTTATTAAATTAAACAGAGGCGAAGGCGATATAATCGCTCACAATTTAACCGTAACCAAAGAGCGCCTGCAAAAGGCGGCTTTCAGCAAAAGACTTAATGTGGTCTTCCAGGTGCTTGTCCAACGCAAACCGCGCAACTGGAGAAAAATGAAACTCCATGAGATTGAGAAACAATTAATCCGCTCTCCCCTTGATTTAATCGGTAAAAAAATTACCATACGTAAAAGCTCCGTATATTATAAACGTTTGCAAAACCTATCCGATGAAATCGGAGGCAATATTGATATTATCCCCATGTCCACCGAATACAGCGTAAGTGATTTAATAAGGATGGTGGACCGTGGCGAGATAGAATATACTATTGCCGATAATAATATCGCCGAGCTAAACAGCGCTTATTACAAAAATATCGACGTTAATACAAAAATCAGTCTCCCGCAGCGAACCGCTTGGGCAGTTCGAAAAACTTCGCCGCTGCTGCTTGAAAAGGTGAACAATTGGCTGCAAAAAATTAAAAAAACCGCTGATTTTCAAGTAATATACAACAAATATTTTACGGAACGCAATAAATATAAGAAAAGGATGCACAGCGAATATTTGAGTCTTACCGGAGGAAAAATCTCAAAATACGACCCTATCATAAAACAATATGCGCAAAAAATTAACTGGGATTGGCGCCTTCTCGCCTCCCTGATTTATCAGGAATCGAAATTTAATCCGCGGGAGAAATCATGGATCGGCGCTGTTGGTTTAATGCAGCTGTTGCCCAAAACCGCACGGCATTTCGAAGCAAGAAACATTTACAATCCTAACGACAATATCAAAGCTGGCGTCAACTTTATTCGTTGGCTGCAAAATTATTGGAAAGATATCCCCGATAGTTTGGAGCGCATTAAATTTGTATTGGCCTCTTATAATACGGGGCAGGGTCATGTTCGCGATGCTCAAGCGCTGGCAAAAAAATACGGTAAAAATCCACTACTCTGGGATGACAATACCGCCTATTATTTATTAATGAAATCGCATCGTAAATATTTTGACGACCCTGTGGTTAAATTCGGCTATTGCCGTGGCGAAGAGCCTGTAAATTATGTATCCGAAATACTAAAGCGTTATAGTGTGTATAAAAAATTTATCTCGCTATTACCGTAAAACAAATTCAAATCACCTTTTTTAAACTATTTTTTTAGGGCTTTTTATTTAGCTTTAACCAAAACATCTTTAAAAAAATTAAAAAACGGAGTATTACATTGAAAGCGCATTTTGCAACGATAATTATTTTTACTTCTATTTTTTTAAGCGGTGCCACAGCTCAAAATTTTGGCGAACGCATAGATATGGGAACAATTGAATCTGACCTGATAACCGAAGCTTCCGGAATCGCCGCGAGCAGAAAAAACCCCGGCGTTTTTTGGACGCATAACGATTCCGGCGGAAAAAACAGAATATTTGCCTTTAATTCCAAAGGCAAACATCTCGGTACATATACCATTGCGATGATACAGAACCGCGATTGGGAAGATATCGCTGTCGGACCGGGGCCCGTTGAGGGAGAACAATATATCTATATTGCCGATATCGGCGATAATTCGATTCGCTATAATGTGAAGTATATCTATCGCATAGTCGAGCCATGCGTTTCTCCGCATCAAACGCCTATCGACACGGCGCTTTACGGCGCAGAAAAGTTACCTTTTCAATATGTGGACGGAAACCATAACGCAGAAACGCTAATGATTGATCCGCTGACCTTGGATATATTTATCGCCTCAAAAGAGAATTTGACAAAAGTGTATGGTGTCCCGTGGCCTTATGATTTCTACTCCGCTCCGACTTTGAATGTGGATACGCTCGATATTGCGACCGGTATATTATTCGATACTGCTGTCGGAGGCGATATCTCTCCCGACGGCAGGGAAATTTTGATTAAGAAAAAAAATGTTATTTATTACTGGCAAAGGGACGAAGATCAAACTGTTGCCGAAGCATTGAAAAATCCTCTTTTTACTTTCCCCTATGTTAAGGAGCCACAAGGCGAAGCGGTATGCTGGGCTCATGACGTTTCAGGATATTACACCATAAGCGAAGGTTTGCACCCACACTTATATTTTTATCCACGCCTTACCAATAGCGTGAGTTCGGAGGCAAACCACGCCATTAATTTTTCTCTATCGCAAAATTATCCGAATCCCTTTAACCCCGCAACCGTTATACGCTACAATATCGCCGAACCCGAACGCGTAACAATATCCGTTTATAATACCCTCGGCCGGCGAGTCGCTGTATTATTGAACGCCTTTCAAAACAGAGGAGCTCATTCCATTATTTTTAACGGCGAAAATTTGCCGGGGGGCCTTTATCTATATAAAATCAAATGTAAAAATTACAGTGCG